>JBBIVS010000052.1:0-12014 GCA_037439605.1 Draconibacterium sp.
AATTCACAACTATTCTTACCTTGTTATAATCATCGTCAACGTTGTCAAAGAACCCGGTAAAAATACAATTTGATACCAATTAAAATACCGGCTCCAGATTTTCCCATTTCACTTTCCAACCAGGAGGAAATCCCGGGTTATTTCTGGTATTTCCTTCAAAACCAGCGCACATCAATGCAACCGCAGTCAATAAACCGCCATTTCCGGGCAAATAAATTCTGAGCTGCCCACCCTGCCAGTTATGCCCGTTTTTTAAATAAGTATTCTTCGGCACATCTTTTAAAAGCAAGTCAACCGCCTTTTCAGGCTTGCCCAGCCGGGTTGCGCACATGGCAGCCATCGGGTAGTCCCATCCCCAGGTTCGCGGCCAGTTCCATATTTTTTCGATGTGGTCGAAGGTGGCAGCCATAACTGCTGTATCCATTTTCATGGTTCCGGGCAACATTCCAAAAGTCCCCAACACCATGGGATGGTCGGAATAATAATGTTCATTTTGGTATGAATCGGGGGCACTTTCGGCTGCAAGATACAGTCCGTCTTTTTGCGCAAAACCAGGCAAACCGTCAATTACTTTTTGCCAATCTTCATTTTTCTGCAGACCCAATCTTTCGCGCCATTTCTGCGCTGCGCCCAAAGCCCATTGCCAGTATGCAATTTCAAAGGGCGGATTTAATGTTTTCTCTTTTTCGAGGCTTTCCTGCGCTGGAATGAGCGGCGGGCCAAGAATAAAACGGTTGTTATCCGAATCCCACCGGGCAAACCCGGCCATAAACCTTGCTGTTGCATCAATCAGCGGGGCATATTTTTCAAGGGTTTCGCGTTTGGGATGTTGCCGGTAACACAATTCGGCAAAATAAATAATGTGGGGTTGCTGCCAAATCAGAAATTCGCCCACCCCCGACGGAGAATCATTTCCCTGCAATCCGGTCATTTTGGGCCAGCGAACCCCCGGATATCCTTGTCGTTTGGCTTTTTCCTCTGCTTTTGGTAAAATCGCCGCGTAATATTCCATCGATTTTTCAAGTATTCCGGCATTGCCCCAGTAAGCCCAGTGAACACCGTGCCACCAGTGCATTTCGAGATGGTGTTTTCCGTACCAGCTATTGTAAGTCAGACCGGTTTCCTGCGGCGGGTAATTCCCTGCGCACTGAATACGGGTTAAATATCTTGACAACACCACGCGGCGTTCAAGTTCAAATGCGCGCGGGTCGCCGGTTTCAGAAAAATCGACAGCGCCGCCCGTTTCCCAGAATGCTTTCCAGGTTGTTTCCGAAAATTCACTAACCTGCTGATAAAACAGGGTTTCACCAAAATCATTTTTTCCACTGAATTCAACAGAAACCGAAATTTGCGTATTTTCATAATCAGGTATTAAAACAAAACAGTGTGGTTCTTTTTCTTTCAATTCTGCTTTTCCCGACCAGTTAATTTTTACAAAACAGGTTGTGGTATCAATTGTGTGCTTCAATACAGCGCTGCTTTCATAGTGCTGAATAATTCCGGAATGGTGTTTTTCAGTTTGTTTCCAGTTGGTTGCATTATCGGCAAAATTGCCGGTTGGATATGGAAACCTGATATGGACTCCTGCCAACCCTTTTTTTATCCTGTCGGTTTTTAATAAAATTCCTATCAAATCGCGCTCCGGATGACAGCAGGTTTTTCCATTAAAAATATCGTTTTCAATTTGAAATGAACTTGAAATTAGCCCTTTCCAAACATTTAATTCCTGTTTTATATTGGTTAGTTGTTTGGCGTTAACCAATGAATTATCAGCATTTAAAAGCTCAAGCCCAATCATTCCGAGGTGCAACCGGTGTGGATTTGCCCTGAAATAACCGGCCGCATCCTGCTTTCTTCCGGGTTCTTTACTTTGCACAGCATACGGAACTTTTCGCCCTTCAACATCGAAATACTGGTATGTTTCTTCAAGCCTTAAATCATTGATGTTTGGAAAACTGTGCCAGCCCCATTCGCTTTGTGTGCCGAGGCAAACGCCGTTGTCATAAATTTCAGGGAAAGTCTGCAATCCTGTGGCATCAACGGTAAAAGCAAATCTGCCATTACCCACTGATAACGAATTCAATGAATCAAATTCTGTAATTTGAATGTTGTGCCGGTTCACCAACGCAAAACGGTCAATTTTTTCGGTATCCGCTTTCGGCGATGAACATCCGGCAAAAATTAAAACCGCAGAAAGAAGAGCAAGATGTTTTAAATGATATTTCACATCAGTTGTTTTTTTTTGAAGCAGAAACTCAATATAATATGTTTAACAAATTTATCCCACTTTCCGGTTGAGCCGGCGTGCAAAGGCATGTAACCGCCTGATGCCTTCGAGCAGGTCGGATTCAAACCTGAAAATTACAATGCGTGTTTCGTCATTTTCCGATAAACGTTGGGTTAAATGCAACCGGGTCTGAATCAGTTTTTCCTTGAACTCTTCCTTTGAAACCGGGAATTCAGCAGGAACAGAAAGATTATTGCTGAAGTTTTTAAGGGCTGCATGAAATGATTCGGCGGCAATCTGGTAAAGGCTATTTAATTTTTCAACTGTAACAGCACCCGGTGTAAAACCATTCCTGATGCGGTGTTCAGCGGCTTCAACCATATCGGTGGTAATAATATCGGATGTTGATTCGAGAATGTTTACAGCCTCAATTTGACCTTCGAGGCGTTTCGATTCGGCTGCGGTTAAATTTTCGGCCTGAATTTGCCTGAGAAACTGAAGAATTTCGGCATATCCCCGGTCAATTTTATCATCTTTTTTTCTTAACCACTCCAGTTCGGTTTCAGTGCCGGCCATTGCTATATTTATTCCTCGATCAATAATCAGCATTAAATGTTCGCCCAGCCTGAAAATCGAAAGTTTTGACAAATCGAGCGCGATTGAACTGTTTCTCACATAAAAACTATGCAATTCGGGGAAGAGTTTCTTCCGTTCTTTTTTCGTTTCCGGAATCAAAAAAACCACAAACTTTGAAACAGGGTTCACCAATCCAATAAAAAATGCAGTAATTCCGACATTGAAAATGGTGTGCGCATTGGCAATCTGACGGGCTTTGTCGCCGGCTGAAATGATTTCGACCCAACGGGCAAGGTCATCAATAAAAAAATACCACAACCCTACCCCAATTACATTAAACAATACATGCGAAATGGCAACACGCATTGCAGCACGGGGTTTTCCAAGCGCCGACAAAACTGCGGTAACACAGGTGCCGACGTTGGCTCCAAAAACGATGGCAATACCTTCGCTGACGCCAATTATACCCTGCGATGCCATGATTATCACAATTCCTGCTGTGGCCGCTGAACTTTGAACCACAGCCGTAAAAAACAAACCAATTAAAATTCCCCACAGATAATTATCCCAACCTTTCATTAACTGTAAAAAGGGGCCATAGGTTTTCAAGGGTTCAGTAGCGCTGGACATTAAAATCATTCCCAGAAAAACAAGGCCAAGCCCCAAAATGGTATTCCCAGTATCCCTCAGCGTTTTTTTATTGCTGATTACCGACAGCAGAAAACCAAATGTAACCATCACCCAGGCGGCATTGGTAATTTTAAAGGCAATTATCTGTGCAGTAACAGTTGAACCGATATTTGCACCCAAAATCAGTCCGAGCGTGCTTTGGAACGTAAGTAAACCTGCCGAAACAAAACCAACAGCCAACACTGTTGTAACCGATGATGACTGGGTAACCCCTGTAATTCCAATACCCGCAAACAAAGAAGTCCATCGGTTGCGGGTCATCGCTTTTAAGAACAGTTTCATGCGGTTTCCGGCAGCCGATTTCAACGCTTCTGTCATTACATTCATTCCATGAAGGAAAATGGCCAGCCCACCAAGCACAAGCATGAAAAATAATCCCCAGTTCATTTTAAAAAAGTTTGAGGCGAAATTAATAAGAATCAACCACCATATGCCAAATGAACAAACACAAAATATGAATTTTAATTTGCATTTAAATGGTTACAAAATTCAGCCACGAACTGTTTTCATGGTAATCTTCAATTACATTGGTTTTATTATCGAATGAAAACGTGGCCATTAATCGTGAAATATCCTGTCGGAGCATGGTTTTTCCGCCATCGATTAAATCTTCCCTGAATCCTTTGTCAGCCAGATCGATAAGCTGGTTTAACGAAATAACCCGGCCAATAACCCGTCCCAGTTCCACCAGTTTTCGCTGTTGCATTTGAAAATCGAGATTGAAATTGGATAGTTCCTTGATGTAATCTGCCGCTTTTCCAGTTAGGTCGTATTCAGTTAAGAACCGGTAAAGATTATTCTCTTTGGCGCGTTTCATCAGTTTAATCAATCCTTCCGAAATCTGGGCATACAAAATATCGTTTGAACCTTCAAAAATCTGGAATGGTCGGCTGTCGGCAGTTCCCCTGCCTCCAATATGACTTATCTGGTAGGCTTTTGCACCAACCAACTGTACCACCGACTGGGCGGCTTCCTGCATTAAATCGGTAACCACGCATTTAACCGCGTTGGCTTCTATTCCATGAGGAACCAAATCCACATCAATTCCGGCCTTTTCACTGCTGTTGGCGCACATGGCGGAGCAAACAGTATATGAGGCCTGTAGTTTTGACAATCTTTGCTGAACCTGGTCGTATTCAAATAAGCTTTTTCCGCCAACCAACCTTTGCCGGCTATGTGCGATGGCCTCGTCGAGCATACGTTGGATAAATCCCATCGCCATTCCGGGAAATTGCATCCGGCTGCGGTGCAGCAAATCGAGCATCATTTTCACACCGGTTGAATGAGGCTGTAATTTATATTGAACAGGAATTCTAACATCGATCCTGTTTCTTCCGTAAGGAATCATGTAAAGTCCAAGGTTTTCGTAAAATTCCTCAACTTCAATTTGCTGACCGGGAGCGTTAACATCACAAATAAAAAAGTCGATATCGCGCTGTAAATTACCTGACTCTGTTTGCTGCCGTGCGGTTAACAACCAGAATTCGGCCCAACCGGTTAAACCTGCCCAGTGCTTTTTGCCTTTGATGTAAGCATGATTGTCAACTTCGGTATATGATGTTTGCATGTTCAATGCATCGCTTCCATAATCGGGTTCGGTAATCATTAACCCGCCCATGGTTTTTTCTTCAAGAAAACGTTTAAAAACAGCAGCTTTTGCCTCTTCATGTCCGTATTTTCCGACCGGCTGTAAAAAAAGGGCAGAGTTTATTCCAAATGTCAGCGACAATGCAAGCGATTCATAAGAAGCAGCCGCCAACAGCCCGATATTTTCGTGCATTAAACCACCGCGTCCGCCATACTCTTTCGGAATGCCAACCGAAAGCGGGTTAACCGACATAATTTCACGCAAGGCAAAAGGGGGTAAACCGCGTTTAAGACTTAATTGATTGACATCGGCCCGGGTATGAAACACAAGTTTCATCTTGGCTTTTAAGTTTTCTATGAATTCGGGAAACGAAATTAAATTGTATTGCCTGTCACTAATTACCTGATTTCTTGCGGTTAAACTCTCAATCATTTTAAATGTTTTAATTTTACGGTTTGGCTCATTCCAAATTACGGTAATTAAACACATTCAACCCTTTTATGTTTTAAAAAAAATCGCGCAATATGTAAACCGCTCATAACGTGAACTATGGCAGTACTGATTTTGCTTTTTTAAGCAAACTTAAACAGTCGTTGCAAAAAAAATAAAACAATATTACTGAACAGCTCAACTGAGAATACAGGAATAGCTATATTCCGCAAAAAAAAATGAGAATAATTTCGTGGAATGTTAACGGGATTCGGGCAGTGGCCCAGAAGAACTTTTTTAACGACCTTCATAAAATGGCTCCCGACATCATTTGTATTCAGGAAACCAAAGCACAGGACGATCAAGTAGCTGAAACGCTTGAGTCAATCAAAAATTTTCATATTTACTCCAATTCGGCTGAAAAAAAAGGATATTCAGGTACAGCCATTCTGTCGAAAATAAAACCGCTGAATGTGAAAAATGATATCGGAATTGACATGCACGATAACGAAGGACGGGTTTTATGCCTGGAATATGAAGCATTTTTTCTTGTTAATGTTTATGTGCCAAATTCGGGGAGCGATTTAAAAAGACTTGATTACAGACAGCAATGGGACTTGGATTTTCTGAATTATTTAAAAAATCTCGAAAAGCTTAAACCTGTAATTGTTTGCGGTGATTTTAATGTTGCCCGTCAACCCATTGATTTAACGCACCCAAAAGCCAATTACAACAAATATGCGGGTTACATGCAGGTTGAAATTGATGGAATGGATCGATTAATCCAAAACGATTTCGTTGATTCATTCAGACATTTTTACCCCGATAAAAAAGAAGCTTATTCGTGGTGGAGTTACAGGGCAGGGGCCCGGGAAAAAAACGTAGGCTGGAGAATCGATTATTTTTTGTTTAGCAAACCATTTGTTTCATCCTTAAAATCGGCTTTTATTTTGAGCGAAATTATGGGTTCTGACCACTGTCCGGTTGGAATTGAAATAAAATTCTAAACGGCAACAGCGCTTCTCACTTCGTTTAAAATGGCTTTTTTAGATTTTACACCAACAATCCGGCCCACTTCCACCCCATTCTTAAAAATAAGCATGGTTGGAATATTTCGCACTTTGTACTTTTTTGCCAAATCCTGATTGTTATCAACATTCACTTTTCCGATTGTAATATCAGTTTCGGTTTCGGCGATTTCGTTTAATACAGGAGCAACCATTTTACATGGTCCGCACCAGGACGCCCAGAAATCGACCAATAAAACTTCTTTTTTAAGTGCTAGTTTGAAATTTTTATTACTAAGCGTTACAATTTTTTTACTGTTTTCAACCGGCTTGATATTCTTCATTTTGAAGTGGGTAAAAGTGATTAACCCAATTAAAACAATCACTACAGCCAATATTACAATTAGTGTTGCTGACATATTTCCTATTTTTTATTTCTAATTTCTAATTTCTAATTTCTAATTTCTAATTTCTAATTTTTAATTTTTAATTTTTAATTAATAATCCTTATTTCCGTGGTAATTCCAATGGCTTTGCGGTACATCGCGCTTACTCCGCAATACCTTTCTTCCGACAAATTAATGGCTTTTTCAAGTTTGTCCATCGGCAAATCATTACCTTTAAACTCGTAAATAACACGCATTTGATAAAACTGTTTCGGGTGTTCTTCAGTGAGGTCACCTTCGACAACCACGTTAAATGCTTCAACTTCCACCCTCATTTTTTTAAGTATAGAAATCACATCCATTCCTGTGCAACCAGCCAGTGCAACCAGCATCAGCGGTTTTGGGCGTGGTCCCCGATCTTGGCCACCCAACTGGTTCGGCAGCATCAATAATTATTTTATGCCCGTTCACCTGGGCCTCAAAAGCCATATTTTCGAGCCAGTTTACCCTTACCTTTTCTGTTGCCATATAAGCTGATATATTTTGAGGCGCAAAGCTAACTCAGTTTTTTGAAAAATTCATGTTTTATCGGTTTCTGATACCCAAATATTCAGAAGCGCATAACGCACCAGAGAAGTATTGATTTAAAAGGAAATTTGAGAGATTAATATTATTTCCCAAAGTAGGTATCCAAAATGCCGGTTATCTGCTGTACATTCTGAATACTGCCGGTAGCCTTTACAACTTTGCCGTTTTTGTAGTACACGGTAAAGGGTAATCCGCTAAATTCCCGGCATTCGGGAGCATTCCTGATGATTGCAGAATCAGGGTTATCAAAAGCCATTACCCTGAATTTAATATTTCCGTATTCCTCTTCAAGTTGTTCCATTGCACTGTAAACCGGCAAACACATCGGGCCCATTCGTCCACAGCAAACCATCACATTTTCATTTTCTGAAATCAATTTCTCCAATTCAGTTTTTGTTTCAATTTCCTTTATCCCGGTTCTTAAAAATCTCATTGCACTAAATTTTAAAATGTTAACATTCAGCTTATTTGTTTGTTCGTTAAATAAACTACAAATTAAATTGAAAGGTTTGATAAATTTGCAGAATGAGACCAATATGAATTAACAACCGGAAGACCATAAAACAAAATACATTCAGGCGAAACAGTTGGCAAAAGATGATATTTAATGAATTTGACTGAAGAACTTAAAAAACAACTCGAAAACGAAATTGTATTTTCAGCTACCCGCAGCAGCGGGCCGGGTGGACAAAATTTAAACAAGGTAAATACCCGGGTTGAATTGCGTTTTTCAGTATTAACCTCGAGTGTTTTTTCTGATGAAGAAAAAGCCCGGATTTCATTAAAAATAAAAAACAGGATAAATTGTGAAGGCGAATTGATTCTGACTTCGCAAACCGGCCGCACACAACTGGATAATAAAAAAAAGGCGCTTGAAAAGTTTTTCGGTTTAATTGAAAAAGCCCTGACAATTCAGAAAAAACGTTTAAAATCGGCGCCAACTCTGGCATCGAGGTTAAACAGGCTTGAATCGAAAAGAAACCTCGCGCTTAAAAAACAATTGCGAAAACCCCCTAAAATTTAAAAAATGTGAACTTTTTTTAATTTCGTCACAAAATTGTTTCTTTGCGGCAACAAAAATCAGAAAATATTTAATGGTTCAGTTTCTTCGAAATATCCGCAGCCTCATTATCAGAACTGTAGATTGGTTTTATTTTCCGTTTCTGCAATTTATTCCCCCCGAAATTTTCAGGTATGCCGCAACCGGAGGCTTCAACACCCTTTTCGATTTGTTACTTTATTTCATTTTTTACCGCTTTGTTCTCGATAAGCAAATTGTTGACCTTGGGTTTGTAGCCATCAGTCCCCACATTGCTGCTTTTTTAATGGTATTTCCAATTACTTTTTTAACGGGTTTTACACTTGCCAAATACGTAACTTTCAGCGCCTCGGAGCTACGCGGGCTTATCCAGCTTTTCAGGTATGGTGTAACCGTTTTCGGGGCCATTATTCTTAATTACATTTTTCTGAAACTGTTTGTTGAATATTTTGGCTGGTATGCAACTCTTTCAAAAGGAGTTACAACAGTTATTGTTGTATTGTACAGTTATCTTTCGAAACGCTATTTTTCATTTAAAACAGCACAACTGGCAATTTCGCGAAAAGCAACCGGTTAAACTGAACCCTGTTACAAATTCTGTGTTCATATTATTGTGGTAATCATTTTTGGTTATCTTTAGCGGTGTGCAAATATGAACGATACCAGGCAAAAATATTATCCCACGATTCTGCAGGCAATTCATCTGCTGATTCTTTATATTTTTATTCAAACAGTGGTCGATTTTCCCCTGGCCCTGATTGATTATTTTAAGGACACCGAATATTTGTACCACTCCATCAAAAAGGTTGTGCTCGGGGTTGGTTCAACCCTTTTTGTTTTGGGTTATGGTTTCAAAAAATCGAATGCTCCTTTACTGTATGTATTTCCGGTAAAATTTTTCAATCCGCTGATAATCATTCCGGTAATCACTTTTTTATGGGCTATGCAAAATTTGCTTGAAATTCCGGGCGCATTCCTTGACAAATATTTACCGGCTCCGATGTGGTTTTGGGAACTTTTCAATAAAATATTTGAAGGCGATTACGGCTGGTGGGGCGCATTCATGAAAGTTGCCGTGGTGGCTCCCATTGTCGAGGAATTAATTTTCAGGGGATTGATTTTGAAAGGATTTCGCAGCAATTACAGTGCAGTTACTGCCGTTGTTATGTCGGCGTTGTTGTTTGCATTGTTTCATTTAAATCCCTGGCAATTTCCGGCGACCTTTGCCCTGGGACTTTTCCTGGGCTGGATAATGATTCGCACAAACAACATCTTTCTTGCAATTCTCGGACATTCAATTCATAATTTCCTTGTACTTGCGTCAATTACCTGGTTCGAAAAAATCAAATCAAATGCATTTTATTTATTGGAAAAAGAAAAAATCTATTACATCAGTACGCTTGTGATTTTATTATCCGCGCTCCTGATTTTCCTGCTCAGTCAAAAATGGTATAAAAAGAAAAAATCCGTTTAACCTGATTTCACATTTATGGATTACATCTTCATAGCTTTCGGAATAATTTTAATGATTACCGGAATCATGGGTTGCATACTACCGCTGATTCCGGGCCCGCCTTTGAATTACCTTGGGCTTTTAATGCTGAATTTTACAAGCGGTTATCAGTTCTCAAACCGGTTTTTACTGATTTGGGCATTTGTTACCGTGGCAGTTTTTGCACTCGATTATATTATTCCGGTTTGGGGAACCAAAAAATTCGGAGGCAGCAAACAGGGAGTTTGGGGAAGTGTAATCGGGTTGGTTGCCGGACTCTTCTTTTTCCCGCCTTTCGGAATAATTATCGGTCCATTTGCAGGAGCAGTTGCTGGTGAGTTAATTGCCGGGAAAGATTCAGGTGCAGCCTTAAAAGCCGGATTTGGGTCATTCATTGGATTTTTAACCGGAACTATTGTTAAACTTGTTGTTTCGGGAATGATGACATGGTATTTTGCAAAAGAATTAATAACCGGCTGAACTAAAATTTTATGTTTCGCAATGAAATGAATTGCAATTAAATCCGTTTAATTTTGAAAATCGAAATTAAATAAACAGTGGCAGGCAGAACAGTTGAATGGACGGATTTTAAAAATAATCCCGAAAAACCTAAAAAGAAACCGGCTAAAAAGAAAAGTGGTGGTTCCGGTAAAAAAAATGGAAAGCTGAGTATTTTAAAACTTGGTCTGCACGCGTTCGCCATTTTATTTTTTCTTGCCTTATTGTTTTTTATTTTGGTTTATATTGGTGTTTTCGGACCCGTGCCAACAAAACAACAATTGCAGGAAATCAATAACCCGGTTGCTTCCGAAGTTTTTTCAGCCGATGGAAAAGTAATTGGCCGCTATTATATCGAAAACCGCAGTAACGTGAGTTTCGACGAAATTTCGCCCAACGTCATCAATGCATTGATTGCCACTGAAGATTCACGGTTTTACGAACACCGCGGAATAGATGAAATTGCCCTTTTCAGGGTTTTTGTCAAGTCGATACTTCTTCAAAACCGAAGTGCGGGCGGGGGCAGCACTTTAAGCCAGCAGATTGCCAAAAACCTTTATCCCCGGACCGATTACGGATTTTTTTCACTACCTGTGAATAAACTTCGCGAGGCAATAATTGCCTACCGGATGGAACGGATTTACACCAAGGAGGAAATTCTGACACTTTATCTGAACACTGTTCCGTTTTCAGAAAATATTTTTGGAATTGAAGTGGCCGCCGAGCGTTTTTTCTCGAAATCGCCCAAAAACCTCGAAATTCAGGAAGCTGCAGTTTTGGTGGGCATGTTAAAGGCGAACAACTATTATAACCCGCACAATAACCCTGACAGGGCGAAAGAAAGGCGCAATGTGGTGTTCGACCAGATGGCAAAAAACGGTTTTATCACTGAAGCAGAGGCCGAAAAATACAAAGCTTTGCCTTTGGTGGTTAAATACAGCGTGATTACCTACAACCAGGGACCGGCGCCTTTCTTTGTCGAAAGATTGAAACCACAACTGGTAAAATGGTGCAAACAAAATAAAAAGGAAAACGGCGAACCCTACAATTTATTTACCGATGGTTTAAAAATTACCACCACTATCGATTATTCGATGCAGTTTTATGCCCAGCAAAGCATGATGGAACACATGAAAAACCTTCAGTCAGTTTTCGATGCCCACTGGAAATCGAGGGATTTATTTGATGAAAATCCTGATATTTTAAAAAGCGCTTTGAAAAATAAGGAAATAACGGGCAAAAACACGCGTGAAAAAATCCGAACTTCACTATTTACCTGGAATGGTTTAAAAGATACCACAATTACTCGTCTCGATTCGATAAAACATTACCTTAAACTGTTAAATACAGGATTTATAGCCATCGAACCACAAACCGGGGCATTAAAAGCTTGGGTTGGAGGAATCGATTTCCGTTTTTTTAAATACGATCATGTTACCGCCCCGCGTCAAACGGGCTCGGCATTTAAACCTTTTATTTACCTGGCAGCGCTCG
>JBBIVS010000053.1:0-2971 GCA_037439605.1 Draconibacterium sp.
TGGCCCGGTATTTAGCTGTCCTTTTTTGTTTCTGATACCCATCATCATAACCTGGATATTGCCAAGGTTAGGGCTACCTTTTATTTTCACTTTGTTCCGGTTTTTGTTCCAGCCCTGATGTACAATTTCGTATTCATCCTGAATACTAACTGAAGAACCTGCTTGGCGCATTTCGTCATCGCGCGCCAATTTGGCTTCTGTAAACAATTCCAGCGGAACGTCAAGCCGGTTTTCATCGGGCCACACAACATAACGGTCGCTTTCAATCTCGCCGTTGTAGCGGCCATAGGGAGTGAGTTTCAGCGGTAATTCATATTCGTAATAATTGTAATTGTAATCGGAACCCAAACGCACAAAAAAGTAAAGTTCGTTGTCTTTTAACGGGTATTCCTCAATTTGTTCGGCATGTACTTCGAGTTTTAATTGCTGATATCTTCTGAAATCCATATAAATTGATTTGTATGCAGCGCGTGCATCGCCTTGCTCGAGCCCTGTAACCTTCAGTACCATTGATTGTTCGTTTAATTGCATCAGTTGAGGGTTTGCCGGGTCGATAACCCTCGAAATTCCGGGGGGCAGAATGTAATTGATGGGTTCCCGGCTGCCGTTTTCTTCGATACTGACCGCCGAAACATTGAAATTTGCATTGGGCGAGCTGGCATCGGGTTCGCCAATATGCCGGGTATAACTGCGCCAGTCGGCCCGCACAAGGTCGAGTTCGGCAAAACGCAAAATTGTCGAATCCTGAAATCCCTTCATAAACATTCTTAAAAAACGAATGGACTTAAAGTCGCTGATATTTCCAATTACCTTGTCGGGCGCGCGAACAGGTACTTTAAACTGGTACCAGGTAATTTCAGCAATTTGCCCGTTTTTGAGCTGTACTTTACTTTTTTTAATATCGTTAATGTAGTTTTGACCCTGAACCATATCCTTTTCGCGGATACTGATTTTGTATTGATAATATCGTTCGTACTCATTTAACGTGTTATCGCCGTTGATATCTTCAACATCGGGGATGGTTGATGCTGAAGTTGGATAACTTTCGGGCGACATTTCGGTGGTTGGTGAGTTTTTATCTGGGCCGTTGTATTTTTTATACCGCTCTAAAATATCAAGTTGCTCTTCATCATAGTCTGAGCCCCTGTAATAATGATAATTATCGGTTGCCGGGTCGGAACTGAACTGGTTAAAGACTTCCTGGTTTAATTTTGACTTTAACTCCTTCAAATACTGGTCGAAATGTTTTTGTTCGTCATCATCATTCAATCCGTCAAAACCAATGTCCTGATAAACTCTCGAATTGGGGTCGTTATCAAATGCATTCACCAGCGACTGTAATTTTGAAACCCTTCCCCAAACAGTTGTGTCAACATCTTTAAGCGATCCGTCAGAGGGAAGGCCGTTTTCGAATGCTTTTCGCGAGTCTTTTAAAACATCTTCAGAAATATCGCCAAGGTTAAAATACAAATCGCCACCTTTATGTAAACCCAAAGTATCGTAAACAAAGGGGTCCATTAACCAGAACTCTATGTGTTCGATATTTGAATTTTCAAAATCGGTGGTTTCGATTTTGCGCATAATACCGCCCCAGCGGGTTTCGGGCGCCCTGAGGGTTCCGTCGGGGTAAATTCCGGCAGCCATACTGCTTGTACCTGCATCGAAGTTGTAAGACCCCCGTTCTTTTGGGTAAAAGGCAAGGTCAAGAACAGGGATATTGGTTGGCTGCCCAACGGGTGATTCTTTTGCAGGAAATATTTCTTTTTCAAAAATTTCGCGCATAAAATGGTTCGACTGCATGGCGAGATCATTCTTAATATATGTGGGTGTTAAACTGTTGTTGCGCAAAAACAACGGGTCGATCATGTACCAGGCCAGTTTGGCGCGGTTCATCCCGTAATCGAGTTTATTGGTAAGTCCGCCTTCGGGGAAAAGGTCGGGTTGAAACTGTGGTGTGCTTGCCAAAACCCATGCTTGACGGGCTTTTAACGAAATAGATGTTTTTGTGCCTTCAAAATCGTCAACATAAACTGTACCCGCCTCGCTTATTTGTTTTGAAAATCCCGGTATTAACTGTGCAATTTCGGCTTCAAAGTTAACAGATGAAGGTGCTTTTGTTGTGTAAAACGGGAGCGCATCAACCACCTTTGTCAGCAGCTTGCTTTCGGTTGTATATCGCATATCCATTCCTAACATTAAATTAGAAATTGGATCGCTGCCATAATTAACTTTTTCAGTAAGGGGCCTTTCATAAGCATACAAAGCGGTTGCACCAATGTTAAAATTATCGGATAAAGCATAATTGGCGTAAGCTCCCATCAGTGTTTTTCGCTGCATCGAAAACATATCTTCGCTTTCGGTTGAAACCTGGATTGGTGTACCGGCCTCAAGCAGCGCCTGGTTAATCACTTTTACCCTTCCAAGCGAGTAATCAACAGTATAATCCACGTTCTCAACAAGTTGTCTTCCGCCGGCAGAAACCTTTACCGAACCCTGTGTCAGGTTAAAGGCGTTAAGCATTATTTCTGAACTTGAAGCCCCTTTGTAACTACCTACAAGTTTGAATTTGTTGTGCTCGGCATCCTGCTCGGCAAAAGTTCTTGTTGAATCGTACAACGACTGAAAAGTATATTGCTCAATTAAAACCGGATCCTGCAGCGAGTCGGCGAGATGTTTACCAAACGGTTCGAGTACAGGGAAAATAACACGCCCGCTGTTCGATTGCACTGTAATGCCTTCAATATAATCGAACATTCCATCTTTATAAGGATCGAGTTGTTTGTTGAGTTTGTCGAGATTCATCACTTCGAGCAGAATATGGCCGTTAATTCTTCCGGCGGGAATGTAATTGATTAAAGTACCGGTTGAATCGTTCTGGTAAACCACGTTCAATTTGAATTCATCGCTGGTTAACTGGTAAGCATTCAGGTTATAAACATTTTTCATCATCAGTTTCCATGTAGGAAGCTTT
>JBBIVS010000053.1:2990-3502 GCA_037439605.1 Draconibacterium sp.
ACAATTTCAAAATCAGGGTTTGAGGGGCAGTAACTCCATCGGTTGAAAACTCGCCCACCTGGTATGTCACCCCGTTTGATGTGTAATTAAATGCCACAGCAAGCACTTCATCGGTGTTTAATGCCGCGTTGATTGAAATATAACCAAGCCGTGTGTTTATGGTATATTCTGATGGACTAAGTTTTCTGGCCTGTTCAATTTTCTCGAAATCGCGGCCACCTATAAAATCAGTTCCAAATTGCGACATTACCGAGGTTATATTCTGCACGTAACGAATGTCGCTGTATGTATTGGCCATTTCGTAATACAACCCGTTGGCATCGTTAAACGGATAAATGTTTTGCGGATATGGCAAACCAACAGTTTCCTGAAACTGGGGAAGCTGATTGTAAATATTTGGTTCGTGTTCACCTAAATCCTGCAAAGCAAGTATGTTGCGCGCCTCGGTAAAATTGTTTGATTTGTTGGTCACCCAAACCTCAATTTTGTTGATGCTGATTGGCGTAAGCGGA
>JBBIVS010000053.1:3520-11851 GCA_037439605.1 Draconibacterium sp.
GCCGTGTTTCGCAGCCATTTGTCGTAATTTTCGCGAAAATAGTGCGAAAGGAAGAAGTGCCGGTTGGCATCGTAACTTTCTGCCGAAATTTCGAAATTGGTGATTTGCGCCCCACCCTCGGTTTGCACCATTTGCGATTCGCCTTTTTGTTGCGAAAAAATGGTGGTAACGCTAAGTTTTCCAAACTGTAGCTCCGATTTGATACCAAAAAGGTTGGAAGCGCCGGTGATCAGCGAGCCATTTAAAGGTAACGAAACATTCCCTGCCTCTATTTTCTTGATAATTTCGTCTTCCTCGCCTGTATATTCAAGGTTCATTTTGTTCTCGTAATCGAATGAGGCTTCGGTGTTGTAATTCACCCGCATATTCATTTTGGTGCCAATTTGGCCGGTTACGTTCATTTGTATTTTTTCATCGAAATCGAATGTCGGTACTTTACGCAAACGCTCGGGTATCGCGGGGTTTTCGGTGGTATTCATCTGGTAGCCAAAACTTACTTCAACATAACCCTGCGGAACAATATTTACCGTATTCCCACCAAAAATCCGGTTAAATGCTTCACCGCCGATGGTTAACTCAGGAATTAAAGATTTTTTCTGATCCTGTGCCTGAATTTGCTGGCGTTCGCGCCAGTAGCTTTTTATCGATTTTTCAAAATCGTAGTCAATATAATCCTCCAGCGACATGGTTTGAGGCAGGCGGTAATTCAAAGTGCCAACTTTTTCATAAAAAACATACTGCCCTGTAATGGGATCGTATTCAACCTCATATTTGACATTGCCCGGTTTATTCAGAAAAAGTTTGATTGAATCGGTTTTTGAATATCCAAACGCAGGCTGATCTTTAAACGGAAACGGTAGCCGCCCAATGGTGTCGGAATCAACTGTATCGCGGGCCTGAGAAAAGGAAACAACCGAAATTTCTCCATTATTCACAGCTTTGCCCGGTTTAGCAAGGATAAGTAAAAATGTAAGTAATAGAAAGAAGTATATTTTATTTAAACTTCGGCCTGATTCCATTCCCGTTTATAACCTTTTTAACGCAAGTTTAATCACGCTTTCCACGGTCGTATGGGGTTGCTCCTGAAGTATTTTGCCTACTACTTTTTCCGCGTCCCTTTTTACGAATCCGAGCATGACTAATGCTGATAACGATTCATTTAGAATTGTATTGTTTGGCGAAAGGAAAATTTGGTCGGTTTCGGTCAATTTTCCGAGTTTATCTTTTAAATCGATAATAATTCGCTGGGCTGTTTTAATGCCGATTCCTTTCACTGCCTTTAAAACAGCCACATTCTCGGTGGTAACCGCAGCGGCAATTTCATCGGGGCTTAGCGACGAAAGCATCATGATAGCGGTATTTGCCCCAACGCCATTCACCGAAATCAGGTTACGGAAAAGGTCGCGTTCGCTTTTATCGGCAAAACCATAAAAAACATGGGCGTCTTCGCGCACTACCTGATGCAGATACAGCAGGCCTTCATTTTTCTGGTTAAATTTACTGTATGTGTTTAATGAAATGTTGATGTAATAGCCAATGCCACCGGCTTCAATTACAATATGCGCCGGATTTCGTTCAACAATTGTTCCCCGGATAAATTCGTACATTTCAGTTTTTGCTTAATTATAAATGATCGACCTCATCCTCTAAATTAATACTTTCGTCAACCTGGTTTGGATTGACATTGTATGATTTCAAAGGGTTTTTAGTGATTTCGGCGTAAAGTTTCCGGTTTTTGAATATGTCAACAGCCAGAAACATGGCTTGCCTGAACGATTCAGGCGATGCCTTATCTTCACCGGCAAGCGAATAAGCTGTTCCATGCGCCGGCGAAGTTCTGATTACAGGCAGACCGGCGGTGTAGTTTACACCATGTTCGAACGATGTCAGTTTGAAAGGGATCAGTCCTTGGTCGTGATACATTGCAAGAATGGCGTCGAACTTCCGGTAATCTTCCGACCCGAAAAATCCATCTGCCGGATAAGGTCCAAGTGCTATTATTCCTTCTTTTTTGGCCTGAATAATTGCTGGCAAAATAACTTCGTTTTCTTCATTTCCCAATAATCCATTATCGCCGGCATGTGGGTTTAACCCAAAAACCGCAATCCGGGGTTTATTTATCGAAAAATCCTGTTGCAGTGTACGGGCAATTATCCTTAATTTTGAAAGAACTGCTTCTTTCGTGATATTCCCGGCGACTTCGGAAAGCGGAAGATGAGTTGTAACCACACCTATTTTCATGGTTTCGCTCACCATTAACATCAGGTAATTACTGGTTTTAAAACGCTGCGCCAAATATTCGGTATGCCCCGGAAAACTAAAATGTTCGTTTTGGATATTGCCTTTATTGATTGGCGCTGTAACCAAAACATCAATTAATCCCTTTTCCAAATCCATACATGCAGCATCGATGGCGTTGAATGCTGATTCGCCTGCTTCGCGTGTTGATTTGCCAAGTTCAACCCGCACATTATCATCGGTACAGTTGATAATATTTATCCGTTTTAAATGGGCTTCATTGGCATTTCGAATATGGTTGAAACTTAAATTTTCGATATTAAGCGCTTTGCGGTGATAAGCTGCAACTTTTGGCGACCCGTAAATAATGGGCGTACACATTTCGGTCATGTGCGGCTCCATGAGTGTTTTAATTATTACTTCGTAACCAATCCCGTTAATATCGCCTTGTGTTATACCTACCCTGATCGTATCCTGATGTGCCATTTTTTTTCTGTTTGAAATAATCGAAAGATCCATTTAAAGAGTGCCAAAGTTAAATTATTTAATTGAATTTTTTCAAATAGTTAAAAAGCAGCCTTACACCAAAGCCACTACCGCCAACCGGCCGGTAACAGTCTTTTTCATCCAGAAATGGCGTTCCGGCAGTATCGAGGTGAATCCAGTTGTAGTCCGTGAAATGTTCAAGAAATTTGCCTGCAATGGTTGACTGAGCCTCTCTTGTTCCCAGATTATTTAAATCGGTAATCGTCGATTTTAATGGCAAAGAATACTCTTCCCAAAGCGGAACTTCGATTAAACGTTCAAAAGTTTCTATTCCGGCTTCCTTTAATTGCCGAATGTATTCTTCCGTTTTTACCATTACAACCGATGCATGTTTACCGGCCACAATGTCGGCTGCGACCGTTAAAGTTGCAACATCGATAACCAGTTGGGGAGAATATTTTTTGGCATAACTCAGCGCATCGGCCAGAATCAGCCGGCCTTCGGCGTCTGTGTTTCTAATTTCAACAGTTGTGCCGTCGAACATGGTTATAATATCCCCCGGGACATAGGCATTTCCATCGGGATGGTTATCTATAGACGGAATTAAACCAATTACATGCATTTGAACCTTGTTTTTTGCAAGTTTCCGTTGTATAAAATCTTTTTCGGCTTCGGTAAATCCGGAAAAGTGAAATTGCCCGAAAATGTCAAAAATGATGGCAGTTGAACAGTTTTCTTTTAAATCTGTTATTTTTGATTTTTTTGGAATCATAACAATAATTTTTAGCGAAAATAGTACTTTAAAATTAACGACTCAATCTTTAGCAGGGGATAAGGACGGTTACAGATTTTGGAAAAATTTAACCTTATTCATCTGTACAATATTTAAAGATTAGGAATCTGTAAAATTCAAAACAGGATTGACTAACAGAGAGGATAACGGGAATATGCGAGAGGACAAAATATTAAGTAAAGCAATTGAACTTGAACCAATTACTTTTGAGGAAGGGATGTTTGTTTATGAAAATGTGCCGACAAATGAACTGATGATGGTTGCCGCCGAATGTCGTCAAAAACAGGTTCCGGGAAACAACGTGGGCTGGATAATCGACCGGAATATCAACATAACAAACGTTTGTGTTTCGGGCTGCCAGTTTTGTAATTTTCATTGTAAAATAAATGAGGATGCGCAATACATTACAACCATTGACGAATATTGCGAAAAGATTAACGAAATGTACGCGGCAGGAGGCAGGCAGGTATTATTGCAAGGCGGAATGCACCCCATTCTGGGGATTGATTTTTACACAAGCCTCTTTTCAGAACTGAAAAAACTCTATCCGGATGTAAAATTGCATGCACTCGGACCACCGGAAGTAGCATTTCTGGCCAAAAAAGAACGAAAAAGTTTTCGCGAAGTGCTCGAAATTCTGGTTGAATCGGGCATGGACAGCTTGCCCGGCGCTGGCGCCGAAATACTTTCCGACAGGGTGCGTAAAACCATTTCTCCCGGGAAATGCAGCACGCAGAATTGGCTTGATGTGATGCGCGAAGCCCACAAAATGAACCTTGTTACATCGGCAACCATGATGTTTGGGCACATTGAAACCAAAAAAGAGCGGTTGGAACATTTAATCCGCCTTCGTGAAGTTCAGGGTGAAAAACCCAACGGAAATTATGGTTTTGTAACTTTTGTGCCCTGGCCTTTTATGGACGAAGGAACGGTTTTGCAGCAAAAGGGAATCAGAAATACCTCAACTGCAAATGATTATATACGACTGGTTGCCATGAGCCGGATTATGCTGAACAATGTTAAAAACGTGCAGGCGTCATGGTTAACAGTGGGTTCATCAACCGGGCAACTTTGTTTGCATGGCGGCGCCAACGATTTTGGCTCGGTAATGATGGAAGAAAACGTAGTTTCGGCAGCCGGTGCAAAGTACAAAATGAACCCCGAAGGTATTCAGCAAGCCATCCGCGATGCCGGTTTTGAACCGCAATACCGCAATCAGGCTTATGAACCGGAGGAGTTGTCAGTGGAATTATTGAGGAAAGTAAACCAATGAAATAAGGGTAAAAAAATTATTCTGATAAAGAATATTTAACAAGTTTTGTCTAGCCTGAAAGATATCCTACAGAACTCCAACATTAACAGACTATCAACGCATTAATCAAAAAATAATTTTACATTTTCCACTGTATTTAACAGAAAGGTTGTAACTTGTTTAGTGTAATCCTACGATTTACTTTCAAAAAGAAATTTTAAAAAGCAAATCAATTCCTCTAATTTCAAAGGTGCAGCATTCCAGTGCTTTCAGCAAGTTCAACAACTGTTTCCTCTGAAATACCCAGCCCAAAGCAGGGAATATCAATCTGAATTTCTTACTACCAAAAATCAAATTTTATGAAAAATCTATTTTTAATTGCGTTTGTGGCAGCACTTGTTTTTGCCTGTCAGCCAAAACCCCAACCCTTTGTGGTTGATTTAGCCACTGCAAAAGCAGAGGTAAATGCCTTGATGGAAACGTACCTGATTACGTTAAATGCCAAAGATGTTGCAACATTGACCACATTAATTACTGATGATGGCTTGTACTGCGGAACCGACCCGACTGAGTTGATGGAAAAAATAGCACAACAGATGCCTGGACAATGGCATTTGCCGACACTACAATGAATTACGCTATCATTTTGGATAAAAGGGAAATCCGTGTAGCAGCCGACGGTAATTCGGCCATCGTAATGGAACAGGAATTTTTTAATCTAACACCAAAAATCCAGATGCGACTTGTAAGCCATGCAATAAAAACAGCAGGAGGTTGGAAACTCGATTTTATTAGTTGGAATTTAATTCCGAAGAACGAGGATATTGGCAAGATAATCAAGGCACTGGAATAATTTCAGGGAAATTTGAGTTCATTCATTTAATACATTGAGTGGAATTGCCACGAAGGCTTTAAGACACGAAGCAACACAAAGAGCTATGAACCATTTTTCTTCGTGAAACTTTGTGTCTTCGTGTCTTTGTGGCTAAGTTTTCAATATTTAAACCTTTAAAATCAACTTTTTATGAAAACAAAATTATTGATTCTATTCACCCTTGCAATTTGGGTATTCACCTCGTGCGAAGAAAAAATTGACATTGCCAAAGAAGAAGCCGCCATTATAGCAGTTTTTGAAGCCGATAAAACGGCTTACCTGAATCAGGATGCCGTTGCAATGGCTGAATTCTGGGTGCAGGATGCATCTTCGCAGAAAATTTTTCAATCCACCACAGGCGAAAATGTAATCAGTGGCTGGGAGAATATCAATGTCAGCCAGCAAAAAGAGGTAGCCGATACCACGTGGGACCGAAAACAGGTAACCTGCACATTCTCCGATTTTAAGATTAATATTTTAGACGAAAGCGCCTGGGTAACCAGCAAAACCAACTGGAAAGGCACTTTGGGCGGAAAACAAATTGACATGAACCAATCGCGGATTGTGGTGATGAAAAAAGTGGCTGGAAACTGGAAATTCGCGCTGATGGCCATTTATAATTTCCCGATGCAGGAAAAAACTGCTGCCAATAAAAACGCGGTACAACAGGAACAGATTGAACTGCATAAACATTTTATTGGCTCCTGGAAAGGTGAAATGGCGAAAGACACCCCCTTGTATTGGGATGTAAAACCTTATGGAACCGGAATGGAATGTTATTTCAAGGCTGTTACAAAAGGAAAAACTGTAATGGAAGGAAAACAAATTTGGGGATATGACACTGGTGCAGGCAAATTTACAATGGCTGAAATGATGAAAGGTGTTGATAATGCCATTTATTCGTCGTGATTCGACACCAAAAACACTTGCACAATGCAGTATTACGGACCGGTTACAACCACGGCAAGCGGCGATGCGTGGGAATGGAAAATTGAATTCAAAAATCCAGACCAATTTGTGGAAACCATTTTAAAAAATAGCAATCAAATACAAATGATTACCATGAACCGTGTGAAATAACTTACCTGGAAAGGGATTCCATTTTTCTGTCGATAAATGGAATCCTCTTATTTCTGCATGACAATGGTTTTAATGCAATAATGAAGAGCACATGCACTACATACTACTCCCCGGGAAGAACAATTTTCTCAAAAACACGTATTCATTTTGGTTATAATCAATTCTGTATAAATTTTAAAGTTGAATATTATGGAATCACAATCTGAACAAAAACCAGAATGCTGCCCCGAATTTGATCCGATTCCCTGGGACGATAAAACCTTCGAATGGAACAACAAAAAATTTATAAAGGACAAAGTTTTTACACTGTTCTACATGCCCATGAATTTCGGAAAGGTGATGAAACGCTTTGATGAAAAACTGACCAAAGCCGGAGCAACAATGCCCGATTATCTTGGTCTGTCAGACCACACATCAAAATGGAACATGGATCTGTATCTGGCTGTCGATAAGAAAATACCCGATGCTGAAAACGTTACCTTAAACGGAAAGTTCTACAGCAAAGTTTACGAAGGCCCGTTCAAAGATACCGGAAAATGGATGAAAGACTTCGAAAACACAACCAAAAACAAAGGATTGTCGATGAAAAAGGAATACATGTGGTACACAACCTGCCCGAAATGCGCCAAAAAATATGGTAAAAACTACGTGGTTGTGGTTGGACAGGTAGCCTGAAATTAGCCTTCCATTTCTGAAAAAGGGATCGAATACTTACTATTTAAATTGATTGTTTCTCTAAAATATTGATGTCTCTGGCATTAATCGCATAAACTTTTGTACTTTCCCGTTTTTAAAATCCGGAATTGATTTTATTGACAAATTTTTTGCGATTTACAATATGCAATCAAAAAAAGAACGATACAAAAATACTTTGCTCGAACTGGCACAAAGCGGAAAGTTTATTCCGGGTATTTACAACTATTGCGACCGCTGGTGCGAGCGATGCACAATGAGTTCGAAATGCCTCACTTTTGCCCACGAACAGGCAATGAAAGAGAATGCCACCGACCCCGAAACCAACGATATCAGCAACGAAAAATTCTGGGAAAGTTTAAGTTTGTCGTTTCAGGTTACCCGTGAGTTGCTCGAAGAAGATGCAAAACGGTTTGGGATCGACCTGAATAACCTGCCCGATGTGGAAATTAAAAAACCTGAAAAAAGGCCTGTCGAAAAACTTTCTAAAAAATACAGCACACAAATGCTGAAATGGTTACAGGCAAATAATGAAAAGCTAAAAGAAAAAGCTGAACAATTGCTTTTAATTGGCAATAGCGAGGAACCTGCCCTGAAATTTGCCGATGCATGGGAAGTGGTTCAGTGGTACAGTGTTTTTATATCGGCAAAAGTGCACCGGGCGCATTTCGATTTGGATGAAAGGCTTGCAGAACCTGAAGATGAATACGGTTTAATGTCTGACAATCTCGGTTCGGCAAAAATTGCGCTCATTGCCATCGATCGCTCTGTTTCAGCACTTTCGGCCATGTATTCGGCAATGCCCGAAAACGAGGACGATTACCTGAATTTTCTTTCGCAACTCTCGCAAATCAAAAAACTGATGCTCGAAACTTTCCCGGAAGCGATGAATTTTAAAAGGACTGGGTTTGATGC
>JBBIVS010000054.1:0-11629 GCA_037439605.1 Draconibacterium sp.
TTGCAACAATTTTTGCAACAGCAATCGGATGTATAATATAGGGTTCTCCTGATTTGCGCCTGATTCCTTCGTGCGCAGCATTGGCAAAACGGAATGCCTTTTCAATGCGGGCAAGCCGTTCTTCGTCAAATTTATTGCGAAGTTCTTTTAAAAAATCTTCGTAACAATCTTCGATATACCTTATTTCCGCTGGTGTAAAATGCTGCACTGTAATTGTTTAAAGTTGTTACTTTTTTTTCCTGATTTGGTTTGCAAGTTTATAAATGGAGTTGGTCATTTTATCCCAACTGAAACGTTCCTTTTCATTAAGAACGTTATTAGAGAAATCTTCAAGTCGTTTGTTTTCGAAGAAATCAATTAATGCATTGGCAATTTCTTCGGGATTAGGTTCCACAACATAACCGACTTTCATGTGTGGAATGGTTTCTGCCAAACCTCCGACATTTGTTACAAGCATCGGTTTATTAAAATGGTAGCCAATCTGGGTTACTCCGCTTTGTGTGGCCGATTTGTATGGTTGTGCAACAATATCGGCACCATTAAAGTAGTGCTGAACCTCGGTATTCGAAATATAGCTTGTTCTTAAAATTACGTCATCTTCCAGGTTGAGTTCCTTAATTAAATCGCGAAATTTTATTTCATCGGCATAAAATTCCCCGGCTACAATCAGTTTAATTCGGTTTGGTTTAAAATACGGGTGTGAAAATGCTTTCAATAAAAGATCCAAACCTTTGTAATCGCGTATAAAACCAAAAAACAAAATATAACGGTCTTCTTTTGAAAGGTTTAAATAAAGTAACGCTTTTTCACGGGGTTCCACAACCCCGTAATGATCGTAAATTGGGTGAGGGGTGAGAACTTTAGGTTTTTTATACCTGAATTTTTTCAAATCATTTAAAACGCTTCCCGACATGGTTATAAAACCATCGATACTGCCAATAAAATATCGGCAAAGCAGTTTATCTCCCGGGCGTTTTTCATGGGGAATAATATTGTCGGCGATTGAAATTATTTTTGTATGCCTGTTGCTTTTTACGATTCGGCATATTGAGCCCAAACTCATTCCCATAAAAGGCAACCAAAACCTGACAATTAAAATATCGGGCCGTGTATTTTTGATTTTCCACCCGGTTATTAACCAGTTTAACGGATTGACTGAGTTAATTTCACGATCAATTGGGAAATTAAAAGTTGTTTTTTGTTCCGAGAACTGGGTTTTGCCCGGGAAGAGAAATTTGGGATATTGCACGGTAAACGAAATGACATTTACATCATGACCCTCATCAGCAAGTTGACGTGCCAGCCGTTCATTTAGTGCGGCAATGCCTCCCCTGTATGGATGTGCAGGCCCCAGTATGGTAATTTTCATAAATAATGCTGTTTTAATTTTCCCGCCACAAATTTATCAATTGGGAAAGTAATTTCATCTTCATTTAAATTTTTTATTTTAATCCACCGAAAACTTTGGTTTCCATTTTTATTCTCTTGAAAATCAAACGGTTTATCTGAAATTTTAAATCTGACAGGTCTTGCAAGTTCAGCATAGTAATAAATACCAATTAGTTGTTTGTTGTCGTAAAAGAGCGCTTTCTGAAAAAAATCGGTGGTGTAAAAATGTTCTACATTCATTAATTCCTGGCCATTACATTCTTCTTTGATTTCACGTTCCAAACAATTAATGGCTCCTTCTCCAAATTCGAGGCCACCTCCGGGAAATTTTGTCATTTTCATGCCAAGCTGGATTTCATCGGAAAGCAGAACTACTTTATTTTCACTTACAATAAGACCGTAAACCCGGATTACAAAATTACCCTCTATCTTCATTTATCAGATATTCTTTTTTCAATGTAATTTATAATTTCAACTGACTGTTCAGGTTCAAACCAGTTCATTTCATTGTCGTTTCTGAACCAGGTAAGTTGTTTCCGCGCGTAACGCCGTGTATTACGTTTTATCAGTTCAATGGCTTTTTCACGGTTTGTTTCCCCGTTGAAAAAAGCAAATAACTCTCGATACCCAACAGTGTTTAATGCGTTTAAATGTTTTAAGTGATATAAATTTCTTGCTTCATTTTCCAGACCTGCATCAATCATTTGGTCAACTCGTGCATTTATTCTGTCATGCAGCTTATTTCTGTTGCAGTTCAACCCAATTTTGATGATTGAAAACGGGCGTGTTTTATTTGGATTTGAGCGGAATGAGGAGTAAGGTTTACCGGTAAGAAGGCTGATTTCGAGCGCGTGAATTATCCGGTTCGGATTTTTCAAATCAACCTGGGAGTAGTAATCGGGATCAAGTTTTTTTAACTGAAACCGCAGACTTTCCAATCCTTCGTTTTCTAACTTTTTTTTCAGCATTTTTCGAATTTCAGGATCTGCATCGGGCATAATGTCAATTCCGTTGCAAACAGCATCTATGTATAGCATTGAGCCTCCAACAAGTAAAACTAAATTGTTGGCTTTAAATATTGAATCAATCACAGCCAACGCTTCATTTTCGTATCTGCTGGCATTATAAAAATCATTGATTGAGTGAGTTTGAATAAAGTGATGTTTAACAGCGTTTAATTCCTCTGTATCGGGTATTGCAGTTCCAATTGTCATTTCCCTGTAAATCTGGCGCGAGTCGGCCGATACTATTTCAGTATTAAAATACCGGGCAATTTGAATTCCGGTTTTTGTTTTTCCAATACCGGTTGGGCCTGTAAATACAATTAAATGATTTTGCATGTACCACCTGTTTTATCACAAATTAAGAAAAAAAAAGACCGTTCATGATATTGAACAGTCCCGGAATTTTTTAAAATTGTTATCAGTGGGTTAAAAATCCTCCATTTCACCAAAAATCTCGGTGTAATCTTCAAGCTCACCAAAAAGCATATAAACTTTCTCTTCATGGTGGTCTAAAGGTTCCTGATCAATTACGTCAACATCCTCTCCTAAAACCTGCAAGGGAGAATCACCCCTTTTTAAAGTGACTAATGGTTCATTTAGATTTTTTTCCATAATGATATCTGTTAATTCAATTAATAATGATCTGTCATTTAAAAAATCAAAAGTATAAATGAGTTTTTGACCTTTCGAATCAATTAAATCTGAAAGTGAGGTTTTTTGCATAATAAAATAAGCAGCGCCATTCATTCCCAAATCAAGCATCGAAATTTCCTTTTCTTTTAAACCTCTTTTGTCAGGAATAAAAAAGGATGCCAGTTGGTGTGATTCGTAACCTAAACTTTTTTGAATTATTGAGTGGAAATCGAAAAAGGTATGTCTTTTTGATAGTTCAACTTCGAGTTGAAAGTTTTTACATTCTTGTGAAATGATTTGAAAATGAAAAATCATAAAGTACACTTTTGAATTCGCCTCAAATTTTAAATGTTTTTATTCAATATCCAAGAATAAAAAATGCCAAACATTAGATAAAAGCTATCGGTTTTTAACAATTCAGGTTTTAGAATGCGAAATTATTAGGTGTCAAAAAACTGATTTATAATAATTTTGAGTGAATTATTTTCAATTTGAAGAAAGGCAGCTATTTTAAAAATTACTCCATTAAAAAATGTTAAAAGAAAATCAGAAGAAAAAAATATCGAACGAATACGTCTGCTATTCGGTAAAATTCATTTTTACCCTGGTTGGGATTTATTTTTTTTGTAATTGAATTATGAATTTTGGGACTAATGTATATTGAATCAGTAATAAATTTTAAATTTAGCAACGGGTTAAAAATTTAATATGCGAAGCACGGCATTATTTGCAGAGAACATAAGGATTGCGCTGCAATCAATAAAAAGTAACATTCTCCGTTCTATTTTAACGGTAATGATTATTGCCATTGGTATTACTGCACTGGTGGGCATTTTAACTGCCATTGAAACTATAAAAACTTCAATTACAAAAGAGTTTACAGTTTTGGGCGCAAATACCTTTTCAATTACCAGCAGGGGAATGAGGGTGCAGATTGGAAATCAAAGAATACGCACGAAAAACTATACCTATATTTCGTTTTACGAGGCAAAAGAATTTAAAAGGCAATTCAATTTTCCTGCCACTGCTTCAATTTCGGTAAATTCAACAAGTACGGCAACGTTAAAATATGGTTCCGAAAAGACTAATCCAAACATTACGGTTCGCGGTATCGATACTGATTATCTTTTTACTTCGGGGTACGAAATTAACCTGGGTAGGGCATTTAGTGAAGATGATATAAACTCTGGAAAGAATATTGTTTTGTTGGGTAGTGGCCTGGTTGGAAAATTGTTCAAAGGAGGAGAAAATCCGCTTCAGAAATTTATTAGTATAGGAGGTGGGAAGTATAAAGTTATTGGTGTATTAAAAGAAAAAGGCAGTGGGTTTGGTGGGTCCAGCGACATGGTCTGTTTTATCCCCTATTCAAATTCGCGCAGTTTTTTTTCGAGACCTAACATGAATTTTGATATCCAGATAAAAGTGGACCAGCCCGAGTTAATTGAAGCAGGCATTGGCCAAGCTGAATCTGTTTTTCGTAATGTAAGGGATCTGTCCCCGTTGGATGAATCGGATTTTAATGTTGAAAAGAGTGATAATATTGTTAATCTGCTTTTAAAGAACATCCGGAATATTACATTGGTTGCCACTATTATTGGTTTTATCACTCTTTTGGGAGCGGCTGTTGGATTGATGAATATCATGCTTGTATCGGTAACCGAACGAACCAGGGAAATTGGGGTCAGAAAGGCTATCGGTGCAAAAAATAAATTAGTTAAGCAGCAGTTTTTAATTGAAGCTATTGTAATTGGTCAAATCGGTGGAATGCTTGGAATTATTTTTGGTATTTTGGCTGGAAATCTGGTATCGGTTATGATTGGTTCTTCTTTTATTATTCCATGGGGCTGGATTATCATGGGAGTTGTATTGTGTTTTGGTGTGGGAATTCTTTCAGGATACTACCCTGCGCAAAAGGCATCACAACTCGATCCCATAGAATCATTGCGTTATGAATAAAAAAAGGATGCCTCCCGACATCCTTTCTTTTTTATACCATTATATTATATATGTTATTTTACTGAATCCATATATTCAATCAGTTCAACAACCTTTTTAGAGTAACCCATTTCGTTATCGTACCACGAAACTACTTTTACAAAGGTATCAGTTAAAGCAATACCAGCGCCGGCATCAAAAACTGAGGTACGGGTTTCACCCAAAAAATCGTTCGAAACAACAGCCTCTTCAGTATAACCTAAAACACCTTTCATCGTAGTTTCAGACGCCAGTTTCATTGCTGCACAAATTTCTTTGTAAGAAGCAGGTTTTGCAAGGTTAACTGTTAAATCAACAACAGAAACGTTTGGAGTTGGAACACGGAAAGCCATTCCTGTTAATTTTCCATTTAATTCAGGAATAACTTTACCAACTGCTTTAGCAGCTCCGGTTGATGAAGGAATAATATTCTGGCCTGCTCCGCGGCCACCTCTCCAGTCTTTGGCCGAAGGCCCGTCAACTGTTTTCTGAGTTGCGGTGGTTGCATGAACTGTGGTCATCAAACCATCAACAATTCCGAAATTGTCGTGTAAAACTTTTGCTACTGGCGCTAAACAATTGGTGGTGCATGAAGCATTCGACACAAAAGTCATGTCGTTTTTATAAGAAGTATGGTTAACACCCATTACAAACATTGGAGTGTCGTCTTTTGAAGGCGCCGACATAATTACTTTTTTAGCGCCGGCATCAATATGCCCCTGGGCTTTATCTTTTGATAAGAATAACCCGGTAGATTCAACAACATATTCTGCTCCGATTTCACCCCATTTTAAATCTGCAGGATTTTTCTCTGCTGTAACCCTGATTTTTTTCCCGTTAACCACCAAAGCACCATCTTTTACTTCAACGGTCCCGCTAAATCTGCCATGAGTAGAATCATACTTTAACATGTAAGCCATGTAATCAACATCGATAAGATCATTAATTCCGACAACCTCAATATTTTCAGTTGCAACTGCCACCCGGAATACAAAACGGCCAATGCGGCCAAATCCGTTAATACCTATTTTTATTTTTGACATCGTTGTGAAAGTTTTAATTATTTAAACACTATTTTGAACTAGTAATCAGGAAATATTTTTTCGATTTTTATTAGTTGTACAAAGTAAATATTATTATTACATTGTATCAAACCGTATTTTTATTTTCGGTTAAAAAATGGGCAACCTTAATGTTAATTTAAAAGTCAATTTCCTTTCAATATTTCGAATATTTCCGCAATACGGTCAACAAAATGGAAAATATTCGATTCTCAGCGGGTTAAAATTTACGTAACATATTTGTTTTAACTGAATTAATGCGGTTTTTAGCTGTTCTGATATAATTCAAAATAGAATATGCATTATTATTATACGGTTGAATCCACCGGATTTTCAGTAATTTTTTGTTCGGTTTGAGAATAAGCCGGGCATTTACAGGTTTTGCATGATACAGTTAGGAAAGAAACAGTAATAATGGTAAATGATATAATCACTGCTGCGTATTTGGCAACGTAAAATTTCAATTGATTGATAGTTGAAACATAATTAATCCAACAATTAATTCTGTTAAGAACGAAATAAAACCCGGTTTTCATTTTTTGAATTTTATTATTTCATTAAATACGCTTTAAACGCTACTAAATAGCGAAAAAATAAAAGAATTATTGTCGATATTTGAAAAATTAAGTTTAAAATTGCATCAATTTTGAAGATGATGCAGATCTTGGATGATCAAAAATAAATTTTTAGTAGTTATGAAGAATTAAGATTTGGTTTTCAAATGAAGACTGTTGAAAACATTAATAAAAAAGAAAGTATTTTATGCAACATATATTTTGTACATTGTTGCAAAATTTTATACGTTTGTAATATTTACCAATAGTGAACATATAAATTAGTCAGAATATATGATTAAAGAATTAAATAAATTAAAAAACAATCAATCAATTAAGTACAATTTAAAAACAAATGCTATGAGAAAATTATTTACTCAGTTGATTAGTATATTTATACTAATTACGGTATTCGTTTTACAAGGCCTTGCACAATTTCCTACTTTAGGGCCTGGTAGCGATTTTACCAATCATAAAAAAAGCGATGCTTTTGTGCTGACTGCTTCTAAAAAAGTAGTTCCAGGCACAGGTGTCATTCGACTAAAAGATGGCGGAGGCGCCACTTTGGCTGCTTATCAGGCAACCAGTTCAAATGTTTCAATTACTGCCAGTACCGGTGGTAGCTTTTCTATCTCAGTTAATTTTTCAAGTTTACTGGCAGAAGAAGTGGCTTACACTCTGGAAGCAGATGCAAACTTTGTAAAGGCTGATGATAATGGCGCGGCAAGCAATCCGCGAACATGGAATGTTTTAGTTGGGGATTTTACGGCTCCCGTTTTAGCTTCATCCGCTCCGTTGTCACCTGTAAATGGTGCAACTTCAGTACAGTTGGATGCTGATTTAACCATTAAATTTAATGAACCAGTTCAGGTTGCTTCAGGTGGACAATTATTTATTTATAAAGATAATGGGACACCGCGCGGTGATCTTTATGAAGTTGTCAGCGCTTCTCAAATCAGCGGCGGAATGACTTCAACTTTGGTAATTAATCCAAATAATAATTTCACTGAATTACAAAAGTATTACGTAACAATACCTGACGGTGCAATTGTTGATTATAATGCTGCCCCTTTAACAGACAACAAAAATAAATTCGCCGGCTGGTTAACAAACTCAACCTGGGCGTTTACCACCCGCGATGCCTCTGCTCCAACCATTGCAGATATTATGGCTGATAATATTGGCGCAACTTCGTTTGATGTATTTACCAAATTGAACGAAAAAGGTAAAGTTTATGTTCTGGCAGTTGCCAATAATGCTGCAGCTCCTGTTCTGGCTGATTTTATTGCTGGTAATGGAATGAAATCGGTTGAAGTAACTGATCCTAATACAAGCGTTAAAGTAACTTTGAATCAGTTCTTTAATGGTACCACAGGTGCTGCCATGGTAACCGGTACCGATTATGATGTATGGGTTTATACCGAAACAAAAGATGTACCGGTAGTACTTGGTACGATAGTAAAAAAACTGGATGTTAAAACCACCGATATTATTAAACCTTTAGCGGTTGCTTTTTATCCTGCGCACATGGCAATGGCTGCTGATGTAAATACAAAGGATAAAATATATGTTGTTGTTGACGAGGATATTAAAATCGGAACAGGTTCTGTTGAAATTTACGAATGGAGCACTAGTTTAAATCACATTCTAGCCCTGTCGGTGCCTGCTGCTTCTTGTACTGTAAAAAATACCACCACTTTGAATGGTGATACATTATTTATACCAGTTGCAAAAACATTGTGGAAAAGTTCTACAACCTATTTTATAAAATATCCTGAAGGAATCGTTACTGACCTTGCAGGAAATAAACTGGCAGGTAAAACAACTACTGAAGACTGGAAATTCATTGTAAATGATTTTCTTGCTCCTACATACACCGTTGTGCCTGCAAATGGTGCCACAGGTGTTAGTCAGGTTGCGCCGCAAATTACAATCACATTTAATGAAACCTTATATTCCGATGCAACTGGAACGGCAATGGTTGCGGGTGATATTCCCGGGGCTGTTTCGTTGAAAAAGGGTACTACAGCAGTTACTTATACAGTAGCATCGTTTGACGGAAAAGTAATAAGGTTGACTATTGCTCCGGCAGCGGTAACAAGTGTAGCGGCTTTTGAACTTTCCATTGATACCAAAAAATTCTTTGATGCTGCAGGAAACAAGGGTACAACAGTTGATTTAATCAATTTCAAGTTGAAGGATTTTGAAGGACCTGTAGTTACAGTTGAGCCGTTAAATCCTGGCCCAACAGATAATATTCTGGTTAAATTTAATGAACCTGTTTTAAATGCAAATGGTTCTGTAATTAGCGATGCTGATGTTGCCAATATGGTTATCTTCCGTAAAGGGACTGATGCTACCGGCGCTATTGTGTCTGCCGCATATTCTGTTGCTGCTGATGCCAAGTCGTTTATTATAAATCCGACAAATGATTTTACAACTCCGGGAGACCAGTATTATGTAAGGTTAGGAGCCGGCGCGGTTAAGGATGCAGATGGAAATGCTAATGCGCTTAAAGAAGAGGTTATCGTTGTTAAAGACTTTATTGCTCCAACAGCAACATTCTCTGGTTTTGGTACATCTCCTGTAAATCCGGCCACCGTTGCTCCGGTAATTACCTTCAGCGAAGCGATGGAAACTTTGGCTGGTATAGCTGTTGGCGGTGATGCCACCAGTCTGGTAAATATCAAGGAAAATGGTGAAAATATGATTTTCAGTGCTGTATGGAATGTTACAGTTCCTGCTTCTCCAAAAATTGTTATCACTGCCACATTTAATCCAAATAAGAATTACTCAATTTCTGTTGGTAAATCGCTTCAGGATGTTGCAGATAATCCGTTCCAGGGGGTATCAACCACATTTACGACATGGTCGAACAGTCAACCTCTTGTAGTGGCAACAAACCCGGCAGCTAATGCTGTTCAACAGGCAAACGATGTAACTTTGACTGTTACATTCGATCAACCTGTTGTTGCAGGAGGAATTGGTGCAGTTAACCTGTTAGGAACCAGTGCTACGGTTACCGGTACATCAATTAGCGGTGCGGTTTTAACAATCAATCATACCCCTTTTGTAACTGATCAAACTGTAACCGTTGATATTTCTGCTGGTTTTGTTAGGGGTGTAAACAATATAAATATTTCTGGGGTAGCATGGACATTTAAAACCCGCGAAACTGTTAAACCAACAGTTACCGCTTATTCGCCTGCACCAGGCGGTACCGGTGTGGCGCTAAATGCAGTCCTGAAACTTACTTTCAGTGAAAACATTGTTAAAAAGATCGGCAATATCAGTATAAGGGATTTTAATACAGATGTAGTTGTTCATTCGTTATCTGAAGTTAACGCTGTTGTTAAGAATAACAATGAACTTGAAATTACACCTGTAAATCCGTTCGATTACAATAAACAATACTATGTTGAAATTACAGAAGGACTTGTTGAAGATGTTAACGGAAATAAATATGTTGGTATATTGGGTAAAGCAACATGGAGTTATACAACAGCGGCAAATCCTGGCGCTTTCACAGTAGCGTCAAGTGTTCCTGCTGATGGCGCTGACAAAATAGCGGCTGGTGTTAATCCAATTAACGTGACTTTTAACCGTGATATAAAAGTTGGATCACAATCTGCTTCTGCAAAGATTATCTTAAAGAATGAAACCGATAATTTAATTGTTATAAGCGATGCAGCAAATACCGGTCGTTTTTCATATAGTGGCAACACGTTGAGTATCAATACGGCTTCTGACGTTATTGCAAACAAACAATATTCATTAACGCTTGAAGGAGGGGTTGTTACTGATATATACAATACACCAAATTCGGTAAAGGTTATCACTTTTTATACCTTCGATAACAATGGGCCAAAGGTAACTACCACTACTCCTGCAAAAGATGCCACAAATGTACCGGTAAGCACGACTGTCGTTGTTAACTGGGATGAAACTCCTTTGATGTTATCTGATGGAACTGCCATTACTGCTGCAAAAATCAAAACTAATTCGCTCGTCACAGTTAATGGTTCAAATGCATATACCGCTTCAGTTAACGGTTTAACATGGACATTAACCATGGATGCACCTTTTGCTCAGAATACACTTATTCCGGTTGTTGTAAAACAAACTTTAGTTAAAGATGGTGGTAATAAAACTCAGGCAACAGATTATAACTGGTCATTTACTACTGCTGATTTAACTTGTAATCCTCCTACTGCTTTTGGGGTTACTGAAAACACAAAAGGAACAGAAATTAAATTTACTGTAAACTTCAATGAAAAGGGTAAAGTGTTTTACTGGGTACAACCTGCTGCTGATGCAGCTCCTAGTGCAGGTAACATTATTGCCTTGGGTAAAGTTATTGAATTTACGGCTGGTGGAACAAGTGCTGTTCAAACTGTAACCGGTCTGACTTCGGGAGCCGCATACAGGGCATATTTTGTTGCTGTTGATGCTTCGGTTAATGCTAATCAGAGCACAATTTATTCACCTGCTCAATTTACAACTATTGATGTGGTTGCCCCGGTTGTAACCATTGTCTCCCCTGCAAATGGAGCAGTTGATGTTGCCGCCAACGCTAAACTTAAACTCTGGTTTAATGAAACAGTTGTTTTGGGTTCCGGTAATGTTGTAATTCGGGAAGTAACAACTGATATTATAGTAGAAACTCTTGCAGTTAATGCAGGTAATACTACTTTGGTTACAACTGATGGTAAAACAACAGCTGAGATAACTAGAGTTGTTACTTTGTCGAGTAAAAAGCAATATTATGTTGAAGTAGCAGGCGGAACATTTAAGGATGGCTCAAATAATCCGATGGCAGCAATGACAGGTATTGCAGCATGGTCTTTCACAACGAAGGATACAGTTGCTCCGATATTGGAAAAGACTGTTCCGGATTATGCAGCGGCAACAACACCCATGATTATTAAAGGTACGCCTCTTACAATTGAATTTAAAGAGGCAATGAAGAAACCATCAACAGGAGTTGTTTATATCAGATATGCTGCAGGTAATG
>JBBIVS010000055.1:0-4643 GCA_037439605.1 Draconibacterium sp.
ATACCAGAAAAAGAATTTACGCTGGTTCTCCTTGTCGTGTTTGTTGCGGGCGGTGTAAATTTTTTCCATTGTATATGGATGATAACCCGAATAATAAACCACGGTTGCCAGAGTCATGGGCGTTGGCGTAAAATCCTGTACCTGTTCGAGCCTGAAATTCATTTTTTTGGTTTGAATGGCAAGGTTGGCCATGTCTTCGGATTTACTGCCCGGGTGGCTCGAAATAAAATAAGGAACAAGTTGCTGATTCAGTTTTTCCTCTTTGTTTATTTTTTTAAACTCGTCGTTTAACTGCTCAAAAAGTTTAAACGAAGGTTTTCGCATAAATTTTAAAACCTCGTCCGACGAATGTTCAGGCGCCACCTTTAAACGCCCCGAAACATGATTTTTAATTACTTCACGAAGGTATTGACTGTTGTTTTCGTCAACTTCTTCCCTTCCGGTTTTTCCCAGAATCATGTCGTACCTGATTCCGCTTCCTATAAATGCTTTTTTAACATCGGGGTGCATGCGTACTTTTTTGTAGAGGTCGAGCATGGGTTTGTGGTCGGTGTCGAGGTTTTTACAAATGGTTGGAAAAATACATGACGGGCGTTTACATTTGCGGCAAATTTCTTCGTGAATACCTTTCATTTTGTACATATTGGCCGACGGGCCGCCCAAATCGGAAATGTATCCCTTGAAATCAGGCATTTGGGTCACTTTTTCGACTTCTTTTAAAACCGATTTTTCCGAGCGGCTGGCAATAAATTTTCCCTGGTGCGCAGAAATCGTGCAAAAAGTGCATCCGCCAAAACAGCCCCGGTGAATGTTTATCGAGTGTCTTATCATTTTGTAGGCCGGAATGGTTTCCTTGTTGTGGTAACGGGGATGCGGCATTCGGGTGTAAGGCAAATCGTAAACGCGGTCAATCTCACTTTCTTTGAAAGTTGGCCAGGGCGGATTTACCACAATTTTTTTATTACCAACCCGCTGTGTCAGCTTTTTTGCCTCCATTTTATTCGATTCCTCCTCGATGTGCATAAAATTGCGGGCATATTTCTTTTTGTCTTTCAAACACTCTTCGTGCGACGACAATTCAAACTCATCCCAATTCTTTTTGGTTGCATAAATTTCGTCCTTGTCAACCAAAAACGAGGTCTGCGGAATGGTGGTGAGTTTCGAAACCGGAATTCCTTTTTGAATGAGTTGGGCAAATTCAATTATCGATTTTTCGCCCATGCCATAAAAAAGCATGTCGGCGCCCGAATCCACCAAAATCGAGGGCATCAGTTTGTCACTCCAGTAATCATAATGTGTTACACGGCGCAGCGAAGCTTCGATTCCGCCAATCACCAGAGGAACTTCGGGGTAAAGGTTTTTCAGGATTTTTGAATAAACGATGGTTGCATAATCGGGGCGGAAACCCACTTTTCCCCCGGGAGTGTATGCATCGTCGGTCCGTCTGCGTTTTCCGGCGGTGTAATGGTTTACCATCGAATCCATATTACCTGAGGTTACTGCAAAAAAGAGCCGCGGTTTGCCCAACTTTTTAAAATCGCGTAAATCATCTTTCCAGTTGGGTTGCGGTACAATTGCCACTTTTAATCCTTCCGCTTCCAGAATTCGCCCGATTACGGCAGCTCCAAACGAAGGATGATCAATATATGCATCACCTGTAAAAAGAATAACATCAATCTCTTCCCAGCCAAGGTCTTTCACCTCTTTTGCGGTGGTGGGTAACCACAATTTTATATCGAATTTGTTTTCCAAAATCATATAGTTTGCAATTGTAACAATCAAAACTCAATTTAGATGAATGTACCGTTAAAAAAAGGTGCTTTTATTGCCACGGTTTCAGAGATTGGAGAAAAGAATATTCACAATTCTGATAAGGAATGTTATATCCTAACCAGACAGGTGAAACCAAATCAGGGAAACCGCACATTTTACAGTGGTGATTTAAAGAAGTTGGTACAGGAACTAAAAGCAAAAAGCGGGATGAATATTTTTTGTGATGGTGGTTCCGAAGTTGTAAATCAATTACTTTCTGAAAAATTATTTGATGAATTAATTATTTCTGTTGTTCCCGTTTTGGTTGGAAGCGGTACACGGCTGTTTAAAGACGGAAGACCTGAACAGGAACTTGAGCTTATATCGGTTAAAAGTTTTGAAACAGGACTTATTCAACTTCATTACAAAATGTGATTTTTCCTTAATAAATTCCAGTCGGATTCATAAAAATAAATCACTGCTCGACTTTTCGAAGGGTATGCCACCGTCACTTTTTTTCAAACACCAATTCGCTGGCCGAAGAAATCCAGAAAGCATTTCCGCAACTGTAAAGGAAATATTAATATCATTTGGATGGGCCGAAAAAAATATCCTCGGCCTCGGTGATATCACAAAAGCAAGGGGCACCGAAATGTATTTGCCTTTGTGGCTTAGTATTTATGGTGCAACTAATAATGGGGCTTTCAATATTAAAGTTGTTAGCTAATAAATTTTTTCTTTTTGAGATTTTTCAAACTTTTTAATCAGTTCCTCCTTCTCTTTTTGCTGTTTTTGCATGAGCTTTTCCCATTCCTTTTGTTGTTCAGGCGATTGAAATTGAGGAACAGCTAAATTGTGCTGGCTGAATTGATCCTGAAACCGTTTGTGAAAATCTTCCAATTCCTTAAAATCGAAGTTGAAAGGGTCAGTTTTTCCGAACCCAAAATTGGAAGCAGAATCCGGTTCAAACTGAAAACCTGGAAATGAGTGATTAAAATGCTGAAAAAAATCATCGTCACCAAAAGGTTGAAAAAAATGGTCATTTCGTAATCCAAACTGTTCAAAAATCGAATCATTAAAGAATTCGCCAAACATTCCGGGGAAATCTTTACCAAAATTAAACTTGTCGCCAAATGAAAAATTAAAGGTTGAATCTGAGTTCCATTGCCAGACATAAGTTGAATCGTACTTGATCAGGTTTCCGTTTTCATCAAACTCTTTGTTTACAATCGATTTTTCTTCCGGGGAATTCTTTTGAGCCCAACCCTGCAGAGATGCAAAAACTGAAAACATTAAAATGAATACTAAATGTCTCATGGCTGTTTTTTTGATTCAAAATTAATTATTGATTTGTTAAACAAGATTTAATTTTTTTTAAAAAGCGTTAACAGGGGAATGTAAAAAACCGCCCTGATTGTTCAGAACGGTTTTCAATGATTTTATTTTCAATATTTTTTGCTGTATTCAAATTGCCTCTCCTTCGGGGAGGTCAGGAGGGGCTCATTAATCGTATTTATGCCCGTCTTCCGGTTCATCGCATTTGCAACTTTTATGCAATCCTTTTTCATACTGCTGCAACGCACGTAAACTCATTCCCATGTTTGAAAAACCGCCATCGTGGAAAAGGTTTTGCATCGTCACTTTCCGCGTCAAATCAGAAAAAAGTGTGATACAGTAATCGGCGCATTCTTCCGCTGTTGCATTTCCGAGCGGCGACATCCTTTCTGCAAAATCGAGCAGCCTGTCGAATCCTTTTACACCACTGCCTGCAGTTGTTACGGTTGGAGACTGCGAAACGGTATTTATCCTCACATGGCGTTCACGTCCGTATATGTATCCAAAACTGCGGGCAATCGATTCAAGCAAGGCTTTGGCATCGGCCATGTCATTGTAACCGTAAAATGTCCTCTGAGCAGCTACATACGACAGCGCAACCACCGAACCCCATTCATTTATGGCATCGAGTTTACGGGCTGTTTGAAGTACTTTATGAAATGAAATCGCTGAAACATCAAGTGTTTTATTCAGGTAATTATAATCGAGGTCACTGTAATGACGCTCTTTTCTTACGTTTGGCGACATACCGATCGAGTGAAGCACAAAATCGATCTTACCGCCAAGGTATTCCATCGACTTGATAAAAAGGTTATCCAAATCATCAACGTTGGTGGCATCGGCTCCAATTACAATTGTATTGAGTTTTTTTGCCAGTTCGTTGGTTTCGCCCATCCTGACTGCAACAGGTGTGTTTGTGATTATTAAAGTAGCGCCTTCTTCGTAAGCCCTTTCTGCAACTTTCCATGCAATCGAATCCGGGTTCAACGCCCCGAAAATGATACCTTTTTTGCCTTTCAGCAGATTATTACTCATGTTTTTATTTATGAAAATTTTCGACGTGCAAAGTTAATTGAGTTTAAATAAAACTAAAATGGTTCAGCTTTTTTCTGTCAATTGACTGTCTAAGTTAACCTTTTAAATCAAAAATTGTTCGCTTTGGTTCGAAAATTAGGAATTTCTTTTCAGTTTGCGAAAGTTTCAGAAGTTTGTAAATTCGGCCGTTTAAATAATTTTTTATGAGAAAAATAGCAACACTTTTAATTCTGTTTGGCTGTTCAATAGTAATGAATGCGCAGGAATCAAAAAAAACAATAAAAGCCTTTTTTGATGAAGCCTTGACAGATAGAACGGCTTATAAAAACCTTGAAATGCTTTGTAAAAATTATACAGGCAGGATAACCGGTTCGGAGCAGGCCGCTGGTGCTGTGGATTTTACTTATCAGTTAATGAAAGACATGAATCTGGATCGGGTTGAAAAACAGCCTGTTCAGGTTCCGCATTGGGTGCGGGGTGAAAAGGAAGTTGCAAGTATTAAAACCCGAAAGTTTGGAACG
>JBBIVS010000055.1:4699-8015 GCA_037439605.1 Draconibacterium sp.
GTTGAAGTGCAAAATTTTGAGGAACTCGAAAAACTGGGCAGGAAAAATATTGAAGGTAAGATTGTTTTTTTCAACAGACCGATGGACCCAACACTGATAAACACTTTTTCAGCATACGGCGGAGCAGCAAATCAACGTACACAGGGCGCCAGCGAAGCAGCGAAATACGGTGCAGTTGGCGTTGTGGTGCGTTCACTGACAACAGCTCAGCACGATTTTCCGCATACCGGAGTTTTAAGATATGTAGATTCAATTCCAAAAATACCGGCGGTTGCCATCAGCACGAATGGTGCGGATTTGTTAAGCGGTTTATTAAAAGAAGAACCATTGCTTCAGTTTTATTTCAGAACCACCTGCGAAACAAAACAAGAGGTAACCTCGCACAATGTGATTGGCGAAATCAAAGGTTCTGTTTATCCCGATCAGATTATAACTGTGGGCGGACACCTTGATGCCTGGGAAACCGGTGAAGGCGCACATGATGACGGGGCTGGATGTATGCAAAGTATCGAGGTTTTGCGAATTTTTCAAAAACTGGGAATTCAGCCGAAAAGAACAATCCGGGCAGTAATGTTTATGGATGAGGAGGTGGCGCAGCGTGGCGGCAAGGAATATGCCCGACAAGCTGAATTGAAAAACGAAAAACATTATTTTGCACTCGAAGCCGACCGTGGCGCTTTCATGCCCAAAGGGTTTGGCATTTCGGCACCTGACGGCAGGCTCGAAAAAATGCTGGCGCTTCAAAAATATTTCGAACCATACGGAATTGACGATTTTGTAAAAGGCGGCGGCGGTGTTGATATTGCTCCGCTTGCAAAGCTTGGCACACCACTTTCGTCTTTTATTCCCGAAATGCAACGCTATTTCGATATGCATCATTCAGGCAACGATACTTTTGAACAGGTTCACTTTCGCGAATTCCAAATGGGAAGCGCCGCGATTGCTTCATTTATTTATTTGATTGACAAGGGGGATTTGTAGTTTTAACTTTCCCCAGGCGATATTTTAACAAGGTCTTAACATAAATTCAGGTTGCGGCAAATTACTTTTGGCCTGAACTTTAAATCTTGAATAAACATGAAAATCTGGTACATACTTGGATTGCTGCTCGCTTCGGCAATTCTCTCATTGGCACAGGAAAACAATGCCGGAAAAGTGGTTTACGAACAGGTAGTAAAACTCGAAATCAAGCTCGAAGGCGATGCGGCCCAATTTGCCGACTTGCTTCCCAAAGAGCGCAAAACCTCAAAAGTTTTGTATTTCAACCCTGAAGAATCGCTTTACGAAAATGGCAAATCGGATGCACCCGACCCCATGCAGATGCAGCAAGGTGGCGCGAATGGGATGATTAGGATGGAGGAACCAGACAACAAAGTTTATACTTCTTTAACCGAAGCAAAACAAATCGAACAGCGTGAGTTTATGTCGCGGGTTTTTCTGATTGAACGGAAAACCGAAAACAAATGGAAACTTACCGGGAACCAGAAAATGATTCTTGATTATCCTTGCCAGGAAGCAGTGATGGAAAAAGACAGCAGCCGGATTGTGGCCTGGTTTACCCCGGTGATTCAGTCACAGGCGGGGCCGGGCAGTTACAACGGTTTGCCGGGTTTAATACTGGCCATCGACGCCGATAACGGAAAAAATACCATCACCGCACAATCCGTCGATTTTTCGGCACTGCCAAAAGACGCACTGCAAAAACCGGATAAAGGTAAAAAGGTTACACAGGAAGAATTCGATGCCATAGTAGCCGAAAAAATGAAGGAAATGGGTGTTGAAAATGGCGGCAAAAGCGGCGGCACCCACATGATGATTCAAATTAAACGATAAAATCAGCCACATGAGATTTTTGTACTTAGCAATATTTTTGGGTATTGCCCTGAACGGCTTTGCCCAGAATTTCAGCCTTTCGGGAACTGTTTTTGCCGATAACGGCTCGCCGCTGGTGTACAGTTCGGTGGTGCTGCTCAACCCGGCTGACTCTACCATGCAGGCGTTTGGAATCACAAACAAAGAGGGCAATTTCGATATTAAGAATATCAAGAAGGGGAACTATCTTTTGCAGGCTGCATTTCTGGGGTACGAAACTTATTACCGTACTCTTGATATTCCGATTGAAGGAAATAAACTGGGTGTAGTGGTACTAAAAACAAAACCTTTGCAAATGAACGAGGTACAGGTTTCGGGCGAATATGTGCCTCTGGCCATTAAAAACGATACTGTGGAATACAATGCCGCCGCATTTAAACTCAGGCCTAATGCGGTTACCGAAGATTTGCTAAAAAAACTTCCGGGCATTGAAGTGGACCGGGCCGGAAATATCAAGGCGATGGGCGAGGACGTGAAAAAACTGTATGTTGACGGCAAGGAGTTTTTTGGGAATGACCCCACAGTAGCCACCAAAAATGTGCCTGCCGATGCAGTGGATAAAGTGCAGGTGTACAACCGGAAATCGGACCAGAGCATGTTTACCGGTATCGACGATGGCAGTCGCGACAAAGCCATCAACCTGCAACTGAAAGAGGATAAAAAACAGGCGCTTTTTGGTGATGTAATGGGCGGAGTTGGCACCAACAACCGCTGGCAGGGAAGCGCAAAAGCCTATCGTTTTACCGATAAAATTCAGGTGGCTGCGCTCGGAATGGCCAACAACATCAACCAGTTTGGGTTTTCGTTTAACGATTACATGAATTTTTCGGGTGGTATCGGGCAAATGATGCATGGTGGCGGTTCAGCCTCGATTCGCATCACCAACGACGGCAGTTTTCCCATCAATTTTGGCGAACCGGTGGCCGGGCTGAACACGGCCGGAGCGGGCGGCGCCAACTTTTCGTATTCCACAAGTCCCAACGACAGGGTTTTTATCAGCTACCTCGGCAGTGGCTCGAAAAAGGATTTGGAACAATCCATGCTGACACGGAATTTTGTCGAGGGCGACGATTACGAGCAAACACATGAACTCGACGAAACCGACAAAGACCAGGCGCACCGGTTTAACCTTGGCTGGCGCAACCGCATCGATTCGACACAAAATATCATTGCCGATGGAAATTTTGCCATCACCTCGGGAAGCAACAACCGCAAAACTTTTGTTGAAAGCTGGTACAACGGCACACAGGTAAACCGGATGAACGATTTAACCGTCAACAGCTCGGAACGGATTTCGGGCAGCGGAAATGCCTCGTACATGAAAAAATCACGCAGTGGAAAAACTGTTTTCGAATTGGGTGGCAACCTTTCACTTTCGCAGGGATTCACCGAAAACGAAATTCAAACCGAAACCGAACTTTTCAATCCGCCTTCAATTAACCCC
>JBBIVS010000055.1:8076-11456 GCA_037439605.1 Draconibacterium sp.
ATACTTCGCTTTCGAGGTTCCTGGGAAAAGGTTCATATCTGATTCCGTCCATTTCTGCCGGAAACGACATCGAAAATCTCGACCGTACACAGGGAATTCCTGGGAATCCGGACGTTGTGACAGATTCACTCAGTCCTGAATTTCAGAAAAAATACAATTGGATGCGGCCAAAACTCACTTACAAATACACGACCGGAAAAACCAGCCTGACAGTTGGTCTGCAACTGGAATCGGGAAAAATGCAAAATACGCTGAACGGTGCGGAGCAAAACAGCAAAATCTACAATTATTTGCTGCCTAATATCTGGTACGAATACCAGTTTCAAACCGGTCGTCGCGCCATGTTTTCGTACAATTCGAACGTAAATACACCGTCGGTTGCACAGTTGCTTCCGGTCATCAACAACATCAACCCGTTGTCGCAGTTTATCGGCAATCCCAGCTTAAAGCCTGAGATTTCGCACCGTTTAAATGCGCATTATATTTTATTCGACCAGTTTTCATTTACCTCGCTGATGGCAGCCCTGAGCGGAATATACACAAAAGACAAAATCAACTGGAAACAAACAGTAAATCAGAACCTGGTAAAAATCAACACACTTGAGAATTTTGACAACGACATCAGTTTGCGTGGAAATATCGATTTTTCGACACCCATCAAAAAACTGGGGATGAAAATCAATTTCAATATCGAGGAATCGTGGAACCGTGGATTCAGCATCATTAATGGGGTGGAGAACGAATACACAGGCAACAGCACCCGCGCGTCGCTGAGTTTCGACAACCGCAAAAAGGAAAAATGGGATGTAAACACGGGCGTTGAAGCCACGTTATCGAACTCGCGGTATTCGGTACAAAACGAGACCAGTAACCGCTATTTCGATTTGAAATGGTTTGGCGAAGCGCGTTACACACCCAACGATACCTGGGATTTTGAAGTAAATACCGATTTTACCAACTACTTCGACAAAACTTTTCCCGATACGCAGAAGATACCGTTGTTGGGTGTACAGGTCAGCTATTTTTTCCTGAAAAACAAACGGGGCACGCTGGCTGTCAAAGGTTTCGACCTGCTGAACCGCAATCAGATTGTGCAGCGTTTTGGCGAACTCAACTACCTTCGTGAAATCCGCTCCAACAGCATCGGACGTTTTGTAATGCTGTCGTTTACATATCGTTTGAATAAATTTGGTGGTAAGGCAAATGGAATTGAAGTGAAGATGAGGAGGTAATTGAATTATGTCTGAAACGATTTAAGGTTATTTTTAAACTTGCAAATCAATTAATAAAAGCTTGATTTTTTGTTATAATTTTACAGCAATATCGTGCTTAAATTATTGGAAAATGGAAAATACCATGATTATTCAGTTGACTAACCAAAAAGCTGCAGGGCTTATTCGTGAGTTGGAGGAACTGCATCTGATAAAGGTGTTGAAAGAAAATATTGATCCTGTTAAAACTAAATTATCGGATAAATACAAGGGTTTTATCAGTAAAGAAGAAGGACAACAACTAAATGCTCACATCAATCAAATGCGCAACGAATGGAACGGTATCTAATAGACACTAATGTAGTTTCTGATTACTTTTCAGCTTCACTTCCTGCAACTGGCTTGCAATTTATGGACTGGGTAATTGATGCTGTACCTAATCTTTCAGTTATCACTCAAATAGAATTGCTTTGCTGGAAAACTGAAGTTTCTAAGGAACAAGCGATAAAGGATTTTATTTCTGACAGTGTTATTCATCACATTACCTCTGATGTGATTTCTTATTGTGTAAACATCCGCCGTAATTAGAAAATTAAAACTCCCGACGCTATTATTGCTGCCACCGCAATTGTCAATGATTACACGCTTATTTCCAACAACGACAAAGATTTCAAATTAATAGAAGGGCTAAAATATATTAACCCTTACAAAATTTAAAGAAAAGCCCACCTTATATTAACTTTATTTAAATTCATTCCAGATAAATTTTGATTTTTAAAAAATCGATTTATATTTGTGCCATACAAAATCGGTACGAAATGAAATTATATTCAAAACATAGCAAAAATTCTTCAGCTTCACAAAGCAATTGCTGTGTATTCATGTTGCCGTCGGTTTCTATGTGTATGCGCCTGCCTTCTTTCTGTTGAGATACGGATTGAAGGCACATAAAAATTTCTGAGCGTTTTACATTTCAACATTTCACAAAATTCTTTTTTATATGTCGAATCGTGTTATCCGGTTTGGAGGCAGTTACATAGGTTATATAGATTCTGTCCGCAGCTTAATCGATTACTTACAAAAAAAACCGGCAAGAACTTTTGTAGTGGTTTCTGCCATTCCGGAATTACTGGAATGGATTGAGCAAAATCTGGAAAAAATTTTTCATTCGCACCCGGCAAGTGATAAATTTAATGAAAATCTGATTTCGTTTTTTACCGGCAAGGTCGGAGAGAAACAGACCACGAATTATCAAAATTTGTCGGAACAACTTTTAAATTTATTAAAGGGAATTGCTTTAATCCGCGACTTTTCTCCTGCTCTGAAAGACCAGGTGGTTACTTATGCAGAGAAACTTTCGTTAGAAATTCTGCTGGCACAACTCAGACGTATAGGGATTGAACCAAAATCAATCTCTCCGGAGGAATTAAGTTTAAAAGCCACTGCCGATTTCGGAAATGCAACTTTTATTTCAGTCAATACTGAGTTTATTTCCACGTTACCCGAATCTGTTTATTTTGTTCCGGGTTCGTATGGAATTACTGAAAACGGCAAGGTTGCCCGGACTGGAAAAACTGCCGCCGACTACACAGCAGCATTTCTGACAGCGCAACTCGATGCCAAAAAACTCGAACTTTGGGGACTTGATTTGGATTTTTATAAAGCCGATCCTGACATCGTTCAAAATCCGCCACTGATTGAAAGGCTCACTTATTCGGAAGCAAGCGAACTTGCCTATTTCGACCACTATTCGTTTCACCCGCGCACGGTGGAACCACTGGAACACAAACACATTCCAATTGAGGTTTTAAATACATTAAGCGAACCGGGCAAGGTAGATACAATAATAAATACAGAAACTTTTGTGGATGAAAAGATTGTAAAAAGTGTTGCTTGTTCCGATGATATTTCATTGTTAAAGCTGGATGGCCCGGGAGTCGGATTAAAACCTGGAATCCTGGCGAAAGTCACAACCTGTTTAAATGATGCCGGAATTAACATTAAATCGGTAATTACTTCGCAGATTTCAATCAATTTAATTCTGGAGCGAACTACCGGCGACAAAGCGTTGCGCTTAATTGAGAAACTAGGTTTTACTACGGTGAAAGAAATTCATCTTGTAAAAGATGTTTCACTCATTGGAATAATTGGCCACGGTATGCAACAGAA
>JBBIVS010000056.1:0-2301 GCA_037439605.1 Draconibacterium sp.
AGGAGCAATGCCAAAAAAGCATTGGCTTATCCTCCAAAACCACCGTTAAAAGGAAAAAAAATTGAAGATATAGTTCCTGTTGATGCCCGGATTCCCTATGACATGCGCGATATCATAAAAACCATTACCGATGGTTCAGAATTCCTTGAAGTAATGGAACTTTTTGCGCCAAATATCATTATCGGGTTTGGACGAATGGATGGTGAAACTGTTGGTTTTGTCGCCAATCAGCCTATGGTACTTGCAGGAGTACTCGATTGCGACAGCTCCGATAAAGCAGCCCGCTTTATCCGCTACTGCGATGCATTTAATATCCCTATTGTTACCATTGAAGATTTGCCGGGTTATTTGCCGGGAGTGGATCAGGAACATGCCGGGGTTATCCGTCATGGGGCAAAAATATTATATGCCTACAGTGAGGCTACAGTGCCAAAAGTTACCATCATTTTAAGAAAAGCCTATGGAGGCGGTTATATTGCAATGAATTCGCGACATTTACGCGCCGATTTCGTATTTGCCTGGCCAACAGCCGAAATTGCGGTAATGGGGCCTGAAGGTGCTGCTAATATTGTATTCCGGAAGGAAATTGCTGAAGCAGAAAATCCTGAAGAAATGCGCCAACAGAAAATTCAGGAATACAAGGAAAAATTTGCCAATCCGTATGTAGCTGCTGCACAGGGTTATATCGACGAAGTTATTGAGCCGCGGGAAACCCGTGCAAGAATTTTACATGCCTTGCAGGTTTCTGAAAATAAAAGTGTTTTTCTGCCATCAAAAAAACATGGAATACCACCATTTTAATCTATAAGGGAGGATTTGTATGTCAGAGGAAAAAGAAATGAAAGATCTAATTATTCAGGGAGCTGTTTACAAAACCACTTTTACCCGTAAGTTTGAAGAAAGGGTAAAGTGGGAAGCACCCAACGTAAACATGCTGTACTCTTTTATTCCGGGAACCATAATCGATATTTTTGTGAAGCCAAAGCAAAAAGTGAAAGAAGGTGAAACACTTCTTTTACTCGAAGCGATGAAAATGCAAAACCAGTTGCGTATGCCTTTTGATGGTGAAATTGTTAAAATTCACGTGAAAAAGGATGAAACAATTCCAAATAATTATTTGATAATGGAAATTAAGCCAAAGAAATAAAGACAGTTGATTGTTTCTCTAAAAAACCGTGCATTGATTTTGTACGGTTTTTTTATTTTTACTGACTAACATTTTTTGCTGTGTTGCCGAATATAACTTCAAAGTTGATGATTATCCTGACAGTTTTGTTAAACTGTACCGGTTTAACTACAGCACAAAATAGCGCGTCTTGCAATAAATCAACCGAAGGAAAAGAGTTCTGGTTTGGATTTATGGAGAACAGGATTTACAGGGCAGAATTTCATACTCTTCTCGTAACGGTATCATCCCGGTTGTCAACGAATTTTAAAATTACAGTCGGGCCGCCTTCTGCGCCTTTTTATAATAACAACTTCGCAGTAACTGCAAACAGAACCCTTACAGTGGCAATTCCCTGGCAAATGGCTGAAACCTTTGGTTCCGAGCGAATCCGTAACACAGGAATTCGGCTTACTTCCGATGATCCTGTTAGCGTTTATGCGACAAACTGGGACCCTAACTCCACCGATAATTCGGTAATTTATCCGGCAGAAAATCTTGGCAACGAATATTATGCTGTGTGTTACACACCGCATGTCGATCCAAGAAATCCACTTTCAGGTAACGGTCGAAACAGCCAGTTTTTGATTGTTGCAACCGAAGATAATACAACAGTTAAAATTAAACCGTCGAAAGTTACCGACCAGTTGTCGCCTAAAGATTCAATTATTGAAATTGTACTCAGTAAAGGCCAGGCTTTTCAGGTACAATCGGAAAATGATTTGGGAACGCAGCGCAACGGGCAGGGCGATTTAACAGGCAGTCACGTTGTTGCAGATAAACCAGTGGCATTTTTCTCCGGATCGTTAAGCACCACAGTACCCAATTCTGATTGTTGCTGGGATCACCTTTTCGAACAAATTCCGCCTGTGCAATCTTGGGGGCGCGAGTTTTTGACTGTGCCGCTTAAAACAAGATCGGGTGATCGTTTCCGGGTTCTTGCAGCAAAGAATAATACAACAGTGCAGATTTCAGGCGAGTCATTCATTTATCTCGATGCCGGCGAATTTCGCGAATTTGAAGTTCCGGCGCCGGTAACGAAGCGGATAATATCTGATAATCCGATTCTGGTTGTGCAATATAGCCAGTCGAACAGCGTTGACGCGAGTCAAACAGGAGGAGACGGCGACCCGTTT
>JBBIVS010000056.1:2311-11434 GCA_037439605.1 Draconibacterium sp.
ATCCTGCTGACAGGCAAATTAAAACTGCTGTATTTCAAACTTACGGTGTACCCAACAATTTTACCGATTCAATTTACTTTGGCATATGGGCAAACTATATAAATATATTAACTCCAACCAGCGAAATAACCAATATCAGGCTCAACGGTCAATCAATTAGTTCTGAATTTAAATTGCATACCGAAAGTGCCTGGTCGTTTGCCCAAATTGGAATTTCGAAAGGTACGCATGTTGTTGAAAATATATCGGGCAGCAACGGTTTTCATGCATATACCTATGGTTTTGGCGGTTATGAATCGTATGGTTTTAGCGCCGGTTACAACTTCGATATAAAACTCGATTTGGGTGAGAATATCGAATTCTTTGAACGCGACACACTTTTGCTTTGCCTGGGCGATACATTGATTCTTGATGCCGGTCCGCAATTTGATTATTACAAGTGGAGTACCCGCGCAGAAACTCAAACCTTATCAGTTGTTGACGAAGGTTTGTATTGGGTTGAGGCCGGGACGCGCGACGGCTGCATTTTGCGCGACACTGTTTATGTTTTTAAAAGCAAGCCTGTTGCCGATTTGGGAGAAAGGTACGGGGAGATTTGTTACCCTCAGAAAATACTTTTAAAAGCTGATGAGGGTTATGAAAAGTATCTCTGGCAGAACGAAACTGGTTCGACAATTGCTTCAGACCAGAACATTTGGGCAGATAAAACCGGAGAATACAGGTTGACTGTGATGGATAATTTTAGGTGCATTGCACGTGATACTTTTGTTTTAACAGTTTTTCCTGTACCAGATATTAAAATTTTGGGAGATAACCTGATTTGCGGAAAAACATCAACAAGTTTAACTGTGAATATTAGTGGTACTCCTGAAAATATCTGGAACTTTCCGGGTAATTTTACATGGTCAACAAACAGCCCCGACCTGGTTCTCAGCAGTGAATCTCGTTTTTCGGTAAATGTTGAAGCCGGTAAATGGGGCGATTACGAAGTTTTATATAAACTCATCACAGTGGATGGTTGTGATACTGTTGTAAAGTTTCCAATCAGGTTTCATCCTCAGCCTGAAAGTAATTTTGTGATAGAAGATGATACAAACTGCAGCGGTTACAGTAAAATACTGAGGTTTACAGGAGTTGCAACAGGGGAGGCAGAATTTGAGTGGGATTTGAATGGCCGGGTATTTTTAGATACTATCGACCTGCAAAACAGGGTTTACCTTATTTCGGAAGGCGCCAGGCAAAACACTGTGCCACCGGTAACCCTGGTTATTAACGATAAAGGTTGTATCAGCGATCCTTTGACAAAACCGGTTGTGAATTCAAATCCGAATTTTACAATGGAAGCCGATAAAACAAGAGGTTGCGACTCGCTCACTGTTAACTTCAGCAGCCGTTTATTAACTTCCGGCGAAGTTGATTTTGTTTGGTCTTTTAACGACACCGAAATTGTAAAACAGCAAAACTACACAAAACCGTACCCTGATACAGGATTTTACAAGGTAAATCTTACAATAACGAATCGTGTTACAAATTGCCGGAACAGTTTTACCATCGACAGCATGATTAAGATTTTTCCAACTCCTGTTGCCGTGATTATCGCAGATCCTGATTTATGTTACCCCGGAAATGCTTTGCTGGTTTACAAAAATCACATTGATTCAACATACTATTTTTGGGAATTTAACGAAAATACTGTATCAGGGTTTGGATACGACTCAGTTAACCTGATTATGAATGATCCTTTTGAAAATGTGAAACTTACCGTGAATGAATATGGTTGTTTAAGCGACCCTTTTCATCTTCGGTTAAAACGAAAACCGCTGTTCGATTTTTTTACGGAAAGTGTGGAAGGATGTCAACCGTATTCGTTCGATGTTTTTGCTGAAACCAAAGATAAATTTATTGATTTTTCATGGGTTACCGATAGTTTGCCTTACCCTTCAGGCACATCGAATTTATATTATTTGCCCGACACCGGTAGGTTTGACATTTCGTTAATTGCCTTTTCGAACGAAACTGCTTGCTCTGATACACTGTTAAAACCTGACTGGATTTGGGTACACCGGAACCCGTATGCCAAATTTGAAGTTGATTACCCGGTGGCATTGATTGACAATGCAACCATCAGGTTTATCAATTATTCTGAACGGGCTGTAAAATATTACTGGGATTTTGGCGACACCGTAACTTCTAAGGAATTTGAACCTGTTCATTCCTATACACAGTTGGGTGATTACAGTACCCGCTTAATTGCTGAGTCGGTATATGGATGTCTTGATACTTTTGATCTGGAGATCAAAATTATACCTTCGACGGTATATTCACCAAATGCTTTTCGTCCGGGTAGCAATATTGCAGAAAACCAAACCTTTATGGCGGTTGGGGCGGGTGTAGATCCTTCCCGGTTCAACCTGAAAATTTTTAATCGCTGGGGCGATTTGGTTTTTGAAACCAGTTCGCTTTACACTCCCTGGGATGGAACTTTAAAGAACGGAAAAAAAGCGCCTCAGGGAAATTATGTCTGGATTTCGAAATATTATGACATTCAGGGAATTGAACGCAATGAAAAGGGTCAGGTTTTTTTATTAAGATGAGATGAGAACTTTTATCGCCATAAAAATTAATCCCGAAAAACAACTTTTGAAAGTATATTACGAATTAAAAAAATCTTTGGGGAATGAGTTAATAAGTTGGGTCAGTCCTGATAACCTCCACTTAACACTTCGTTTTCTTGGCGAAACAAGCGTTCAGCAGGTAGAAGAAATTAGCCGTTTGCTCGATAATATTTGTACGAAATATCATCCTTTTCAATTTAAATTGAAAGAAGCAGGGTTTTTTAAAAGTAAAAATCAGCCGCGGGTTTTGTTTTTTGTAATCGAAAAATGCCTGATGCTCAACCAACTTGCCGCTGAAATTGAGGAAAAGGCAGTTACCCTTGGATTCAGCAGTGAAGAGCGGTTATTTAATCCGCATTTAACCATTGGGCGGATTAAATACCTTCAAAATAACATGGCTTTTTATTCTTTAATCAATAAATATCAGGGTACAGAATTACAGACTGTAACAGTTTCGGAAATTGTTTTTTATCAAAGTATATTAACTTCTGCAGGGTCAATTTACAAAACGATAAAGAGCATAAGATTCAGCAATTAAATTCACAACAAATATCTCATTGTCAGCTTATTTTGCGATAACATGAATATTTCAAAAATAGTTCCGTACGGTTTTTAGGTTGAAAAAGTAAATGATTATATTTGCCACTGCAATTGCGGGAGTAGCTCAGTGGTAGAGCATCAGCTTCCCAAGCTGAGGGTCGCGGGTTCGACCCCCGTTTCCCGCTCAGGAAATCAGCCGGTAACAAAATCAAAAGGACGGCTGATTTTTTTGTTTTTTATGGTTCTTATAATAAAACGAGCGTTAAGAAGTTACAAACTGCAACTTCTTAATTTTGATATTTTCTACGGTAAGGTTCGAAACAATGAGAGTACTTTAAGATAAATCAACCCGGTTGCAATTCCACCTTTCTGCCAACTACAGAAAGGTTTTCAATTACATGTTGTTCATCCCAGAGGTTGGAAATTACAGCCGATATGTTTGGGTTTTGCAACGCCCACAAATATGCTTTTACCGGAGGTTTCATATCGCCGGGCACAATTCGTTGTACTTTTTGAATCCTCCATTCAGGTATTGGTTGCAGTTCTTTGTGCTGGGTAGCCACAGCCATGGCAGCTTTCATGGCAATAATGCCCATGCCGCTTTCTTTTGCCAGTTCAATCTCCCGTTCCATGTACCCGGCATTGATTATGTTGTAAGCCACCATTGCCACCTGGTAAAGGCCGGTTTCCCTGGCAGCCCTTAAAACGCCGGCCGGGTCGTTGTGCGTGGAAACTCCCAGGAAGCGGACTTTCCCATCTTTTTTGAGTTGTTCAAAGGTTGTAAAAGTTTCTTCCATCTGCACTTCTTCAAAAGAACTGGCCCCGTGAGGGCACATCAGAATATCAAAATAGCCGGTTCCAACACGCTGTAAGCTCTCTTCAACCGACTTTACAATAAATTCCTTAAACTTAGCGCTGCCTTCCACTTTATGGGCATAATCAGCAGCCATGGCGTTGCTCAGGAAAGTCCCGTCAAACGAGCGCGGTTGTCCGGGCCAGTATGTGATAAAATAACCGGGCTTGTCCACGTTTCGGGCAGCCCGCATTTCCTTTGCCTTATTTTGATAATATTCCTGTTTACTGCCCGGCAGGCTGTCAAAAATTTCACGGTACAAACGGTCTCTGACAGAAGTGTAACCGCTTACCTTGGTGGTCATGAACACCTTTTCACGCTTTGCGCTGTTGTCGATAATCTTACCGTAACTTTTTTCACATTCCCCACGACCGTATGCAGGGGCCATATCCAGGTAGTTCAATCCGCGTTCCATGGCGATTTCAGTGGTGCGCAAATTATCCATTCTCACAGGGTCGCCGCCATTGACAACTTCAGAAATCATCAGGCCGGTATTCCCAAGTTGGCGATAGGCCATGCCTGACTGCCTGTTGCGCCATTCGGGTTTAACATCGGGTTGCAGCACCGGGGCAGGTGTGTTTGCAATTCCGGCATTTCCAAGCAATGGTAAGCCCAGACTTAATGCCGTTCCTGTCGAAATAAATTTTCTGCGATTGATATTGAAATTGTCGTTCATAATATGCTGAGATTTTAATTTGTTCAACTTTAAAAATAAACAATTTTAAATTGAATTGGTTGAATCAAAATGGCTCCGGATTATTTAACTGTGTGAATGCAGGCGGAAAACAATCTTTCAGAAAAGGCAAAACACAGGTTTTTAAAAGTTGCCTGTAAAATTATCTCTCTTTTGTGCATTCCAACAAATCTTGATTTCATAATATGGTTTTCATCTGTGGTTTAAAAAGCTCAAAAAATAACCTATCTTTAAACTCTTTCCAACAACAACTTTTAAAAGATAACTTATGAAACTGACTCGTTTATTCATTCTGTTTTTTCTGCTAATTTGGATTGTTTCCTGCCAAAAAACTAAAGAAATCGTTAAAATCGACCTTGCCGGTGAGTGGCAGTTTGCCATCGATTCGCTGGATAAAGGAATTACCGAAAAATGGTTCGCCAAAAACCTGGACGATGTTATTCAACTTCCCGGCTCGTTGACTTCAAACAGAAAGGGCGACGACATTGGCATGAATACCCCGTGGACCGGGCAAATTGTTGACAGTTCGTTTTTTAAAAACCCGGAATATGCCAAATACCGTGAACCCAACAATTTTAAGGTTCCGTTTTGGCTGCAACCCGTAAAATACTACAAAGGCGCGGCCTGGTTTCGAAGGGAAATCACAGTTCCTGAAAACTGGGATGGTAAGGATATTATTCTTTTTCTTGAACGCTGCCACTGGGAAAGCCGCGTCTGGATTGACGAGGAGGAAGTTGGCATGCAAAACTCGCTGGGTACGCCACATGTTTATAATTTGGCTGATTTTCTTACTCCAGGAAAACATACAATTACCATTTGCATCGACAATCGTACAAAAGATATCGACCCGGGAATCAATTCACACAGCATTTCAGACCACACGCAAACCAACTGGAACGGTATTATTGGCCAAATGTACCTGGAAGCCCGGCCGTTAACCAATATTCAAAACGTTCAGCTTTTCCCCGATATTCAGAATAAAACAGTAAAAGCAAAAATAAAAGTAAAAAGCAGCGATGCCGGTAAAATCAATCTTTCGATGAAAGTAACCGGGCCAACTTTGCCTGAATTCAAAACTGCTGAAATTGACGTCCTCCCTGGCGAAAATATTGTTTCGGTTACAATACCGATGGGTGAAGATGTAAAACTCTGGAACGAGTTTCATCCCGAAATTTACCAGTTGCAATCTGTTTTAACCGATGCAACCGGCGCAACCGACACTTTCAGAACTACTTTCGGGATTCGTGAATTTACGGCAGCCAACCGTCAGATTCTCATCAACGGGAACCCTGTATTTCTAAGGGGCACGCTCGAATGTGCCATTTTCCCAAAAACAGGATATCCACCAACCGATAAGGCAGAATGGTTGAGGATTCTGAATGTTTGCCGTTTGCATGGGTTGAACCACATGCGTTTTCACTCGTGGTGCCCGCCAAAAGCTGCTTTTGAAGCTGCCGATGAAGCTGGTTTTTATTTTCAGGTTGAATGTTCGTCGTGGGCCAACCAGTCAACAACGCTTGGCGATGGTAAACCTTTCGACAAATATTTGTATGAGGAAAGCGAGCGAATGGTGGAAGCTTACGGAAACCACCCGTCATTTTGTATGATGGCTTACGGAAATGAACCCGGAGGCCCGAATTACAGGGCATTTTTAACCGAATTTGTAACTTTCTGGAAAAACAAGGACAGCCGCCGTATTTATGTTTCAGCTGCCGGCTGGCCCGACCTTGAAGTGAACGATTATCTGAATACTCCCAGACCACGTATTCAGGGCTGGGGTGAGGAACTTAGAAGTATCATCAATGCCGAACCACCTAAAAACAGCTACGATTGGAACGACCGCGTTGCAACTTTCACACAACCGGTTTTAAGCCACGAAATAGGGCAGTGGTGCGTTTACCCGGATTTTAAGGAAATAGCAAAATATGATGGTGTTGTTCGCGCCAAAAATTTCGAAATCTTTCAGGAAACATTAACCGAAAACGGAATGGCGCATTTGGCCGACAGCTTTTTATTAGCCTCGGGCAAATTGCAGGCCCTGTGTTACAAGGCTGATATTGAAGCAGCTATGCGTACCACGGGATTTGGCGGTTTTCAGTTACTTGACCTGCACGATTTCCCCGGTCAGGGAACTGCTTTGGTGGGCGTGCTCGACCCGTTCTGGGAAGAAAAAGGGTACATTTCACCGGCAGAATACAGCCGTTTTTGCAACTCAACGGTTCCGCTGGCACGCATGAAAAAGTTCATTTATAAAAACTATGAAACGCTTGAAGCCGAAATTGAAGTGGCACATTTTGGAAACGAACCTTTTTCAGCTATTACACCAAAATGGAAAATCACCGATGTTTCAGGAAATGTGTTTCAGGAAGGACAATTGACAGTCACCGATATTCCTTTGGGAAATAATTTCAAACTTGGAAAAATTGTTGTTCCACTTGGTTTTGCAGAAAAAGCCCAAAAACTGATTTTTGTAGTTTCGGTTGAAAATTTCTCGAACCAATGGGATATTTGGGTTTATCCGGCCAAAACAGAAACCGTTACCGGAACAGAAAAAATAAAAGTAGTTCAGCAAATGGATGCTGCCACACAAAAATTTCTTGAAGATGGTGGAACAGTTTTGTTAACCCTGAAAAAAGGGACTTTACCAGCAGAAATGGGTGGCGATATCAAAACAGGATTTTCCAGTATTTTCTGGAACACGGCATGGACAAGAGGTCAGGGGCCGCACACACTGGGAGTTCTGGTAAATCCCTCGCATCCGGCGCTGGCTGATTTCCCCACCGAATACCACAGCAACTGGCAGTGGTGGGATGCAATGCATTACGGACAGGCAATAAACCTGCAAAAGATTGACGGTAATATAAAACCGGTTATTCGTGTTATCGATGATTGGGTTACCAACCGTCCGTTGGCGCTGGTTTTCGAGGCAAAAGCAGGCAAAGGGAAAATCATGGTCAGCAGCATCGATTTTGTAACCGACCTGCAAAAAAGGGCAGAGGCACAGCAATTACTTTTCAGCCTGAAAAAATATATGGCAGGCGAACAGTTTAATCCGGTGACTAATTTGGAAATCAACGATTTAAAGAAACTGGTGAATTAAGAAAATCGTGATTTAGCGCTGTCGTGGAAAACTTTGATGCAACAAAAACCGCGAAACACGAAAATTCACCAGATATCAGTTTCAAATAGCACGACATTCCCACCAACATTCATATTTTTACCTGTTTAAAATCATGGGGAAAAAATTGAAATACATTGCCATTGGCGCCGATATTGGTGGCAGCCACATTACTTGTCAGCTTTTCGATTTGGAAAAGCACCGGTTAATTCAAAATACGCTGGTCAGAAAAAAAGTGAACGGACAGGGTGCGACTGATGAAATTCTGAATACCTGGGCTGAAGCTATTGCAGAAACCTGCAAAGGTTTTGTAATTTCAAATTTGGCCGGAATTGGTTTTGCAATGCCCGGCCCGTTTGATTATCCCGGCGGAATTGCCTGGTTCGAAAACGTGGGCAAGTTCGATAACCTTTTTGGATTTGATGTGCGTAAGGAAATACAAAGCAGGTTGCAACTTAACGCTGGTTATCCGGTTCGTTTTCTGAACGATGCCGCCTGTTTTGCCATTGGCGAATCGCTTCAGGGTGAAACTGCCAAACATTTGCGGTTGTTGGCGATTACTCTGGGAACCGGTTTCGGCACTACTTTTATCGACAACCATTTGCCGGTGGCCGGGAGATACGAAATTCCGGATGACGGTTTTTTGTACCGTGTTCCATTTAAAGATGCTGTTGCTGATGAATACTTTTCAACCCGTTGGTTTATCAGGGAATATGAATCGGTTACCGGAGGAAAAATTGCAGGTGTAAAGGAAATTGCCAAAGAAGCAGAATTGGATGAAAAAGTTGCAGCAATTTTTAACACTTTCGGCCAAAATCTGGGAGGATTTCTGATTCCTTGGCTGAGCCGGTTTCAAGCAGATTGTCTTGTAATAGGTGGAAATATTTCAGCAGCTTACCCTCGTTTTGAAACTGCTTTGAAAAATGAATTTGAAATGGGAAACCTCTTAATCCCGGTTTACATTTCCACTCTTCAGGAAGATGCAGCACTGGCAGGCAGCGCTTATCTGTGCGACAATGATTTTTATGCTCAACTGATAAAATAAAATTATGAACATCAAAAAAATATCATACATCACCGTTATCCCGGTTTTGTTTTCATTTTTTGTTATGAGTTTTTGTGATTTGGTGGGAATTGGTGTTGACAATGCCAAAGCCGATTTCCGGCTTAGCAATACTTTGTCGCAATTGATTCCGCTGGCAGTGTTTGTCTGGTTTTTCCTGTTATCAGTTCCCATTGGCATTTTGCAGGACCGAATCGGTAAACGAAATATGGTAAATATCGGGATGATAGTAACGGCTGC
>JBBIVS010000057.1:0-4483 GCA_037439605.1 Draconibacterium sp.
CGCGTACAGGTTCGGGGATGTCGATCCAGCGTTCCTGGCTAACTTCCTGTTCAATGAGGTTCATTGGGAAAACAGGGGCAAGCATTTCGGGCCCGATAGGTACTCCGCCCGGTCCAAGCGGTGGGTTAAGCGGTGAGGGTAGATCGGGTGCTAAGTTGTACCACTGTTTCGGCATTTCCGATTCGTCGAGAAAAATCTTCTTTATTCTTGTCATGATTTCAATTTTTTGGTTAATGATTCTTTATATTTTTTGTCTCAATACTAAAATCTAAAAGTCTTTATACAGAAAAAGGGACTTCCTGTACCAACACAGCAAATCCCTTTTCCCGGCCTCACGACCGCAAATCAATATGTATTTCCCGCGCTTCCATTTTTACATTGCGCCAGTGCCATTCTTTCCCGTATAAAGGTTCGTTATACATATCTATCTTAAATTCAGCACGTAAAACTAATACTATTTTTTTCCCAATCAAATTTGAAATGATATTTCTGATATTAAGAATTAGTTTTTGTTGAATTTATGTTTCTATGTTTTTATTACTTTTGAGAAAAAATGGTTGGAATGAATGCTACGGAATTAAAAATAAAAATTTTCAGGGAAGTAGATTCACTGGAATCATCAAAACTTCTTGAATTCTATGGATTGTTGCAAAATTTCATCAACAGTGAAAAGGAGGAAGATGAGTGGATTGGTTTATCGGAAACAGAAATTCAGGGCATTAGAAATGCAATTAATGAGTTGGATGCCGGTAAGGGAAGATCTCACTATCTCGTTATGAAAGGAATAAGAGAGAAATATAATAATGCCTAAACAACTTTTTTGGTCACCTCTTGCCGAGCAGGATCTTGAATTAATTCTTGCATACATCGATAAAGAATGGGGTTCGGGTGTTACTAACAGATTTATTTCAAAATTAGATAAAGCAACAGATCAGATTTCTGTTTTCCCAAAACTTTTTCCTTTAATTAACAGAAAAAGGAAAGTCAGAAAGTGTGTTATTACTAAACAAAATTCTCTTTTTTACCGTGAACATCGAAACAAAATTGAAATATTGAGATTTTTTGACACAAGGCAAGATCCTGAAATCCTGAATTTTTAATGGGATTTTTCCCTATCAACCTGAATAATTTTGTCATTCGCTCTGAATCCCTATTTTTGCAGCGATTTTAATTCAGAATTGGAAAAATGATTAAACAAACCGTTTTAAGCGGAATACGACCAACAGGCTATTTACACCTTGGAAACTATTTTGGTGCAGTTCGCAGTTTTGTTAAAATGCAAAACGATTACAACTGCTTCTTTTTTATTGCCGATATACATTCGTTAACCACACACCCAACACCCGAAAATCTTCAGTCGGGTGTAAAACAGGTACTTGCTGAATACCTGGCCTGTGGAATTGATCCCGAAAAAGCAACCATTTTTATTCAGAGCGACGTACCGGAAGTTTCTGAATTGTATGCTTTTCTGAATATGAATGCCTATCTCGGCGAACTTGAACGAACAACATCGTTTAAGGAAAAAGCACGCCAGCAGCCCGATAACGTAAATGCAGGCTTGCTTACTTACCCTGTTTTAATGGCTGCCGATATTTTGATTCACAAAGCCAATCTTGTTCCGGTTGGAAAAGACCAGGAGCAAAATCTTGAAATGGCGCGCAAATTTGCTACACGTTTCAATTACATGTACAATACTGAAGTGTTCCCGCTTCCGCAACCTTACACTTTTGATGGAAAGGACATGATAAAAGTGCCGGGACTGGATGGCAGCGGGAAAATGGGAAAATCGGAAGGGAATGCAATAAACCTGTACGAAGACCCGAAGGAAATATGCAAAAAAGTAATGCGTGCTGTTACCGATTCCGGACCGACAGAACCAAATCAGCAAAAATCCGAACCAGTTGAAAACCTGTTTACTTTAATGAAAATTGTATCAACACCTGAAACAGTGGAGCATTTCGATGCGTTATACAACAGGTGCGAAATTCGTTACGGCGACCTTAAAAAACAACTAGCAGAGGACATTATTTCATATACAGCGCCCATTCGCGAACGGATTATTGAAAATCTGAAAGATGAAACGTATCTTGGTAGGGTAGCAAAATTGGGTGCCGAAAAGGCACGCGAATCTGCGGTAAAAACACTGCAGGAAGTTAAAGAGGTTATCGGTTTCAAAAGGCTTTTCTAAAAAAAGCATATACCCCATAAAAATTTGGCCGGGCTGTTGCCTGGCCTTTTTTTTACTTTAATTTGCATAAAATTCTGAATATCATGAAAGCAAATTTTTCTTTTAAAGCCGTTGTTTTCGATATGGACGGCGTAATAACCAAAACAGCGCTTACTCACGCTGCCGCCTGGAAAAAAATGTTTGACGAATATCTGCTGAAAAGGCAAAAGGAACATGGCGAACCGTTTGTTGAATTTACCCATGCCGGCGATTATTTACCTTATGTTGACGGAAAACCCCGCTACAAAGGAGTTCAGTCGTTTCTCGAATCGCGCAGGATACACATTCCGTTTGGCGACCCGACCGATGCACCTGGTAAAGAAACCATCTGCGGATTGGGAAACCAGAAAAATATTGCCTTTAACGAAGTGCTCGAAAACGAAGGTGTTGAGGTTTATCCATCGACAATAGCATTGATAAATGAGTTGAAAAAGGACGGAATAAAACTGGGTGTGGCATCGTCGAGTAAAAACTGTAAACCTGTTTTGGAAAGAGTTGATTTGCTCGAAGTTTTCGATGCGAGAGTTGACGGGGTTGTTTTGGCAGAACTTGGATTGCATGGCAAACCCGAACCCGATATTTTTACAACCGCCTGCGATATTGTTGGAGTAAAATATGAAAAAGCCATTGTTGTTGAAGATGCTGTTTCGGGTGTTCAGGCGGGTAAAAAAGGCAAATTCGGTCTCACACTTGGAATTGCCCGTGAAAATAACCGTAAAGAACTTGAAGAGAATGGGGCTGATTATGTAGTTGAAGATTTGGAAGAAATTGGGGGGATAGAAGGGTTGAATGTCATTTTCGGTAAATTTAACAGATGAATTAAGTTATTGCTGATTTTTATTATTTCGATTATGCAAGATTCCAGCCGGGCAATTGTCCGGCTTTTTTCATAAATTTAGCAACTGTTATAACTAAAACCGAAGCCGATGAAAAATCTTTCATTAATTATTTTTTACCTAATCAGCTCTCTCTGTTTATTTGCTCAATACGGTAAAGAAAATGCCGGCGACTGGCAAGTTTTATTTAACGGAAAAAATCTGGATGGATGGGAAATTAAATGCCGCCCGTTGGATGCAGGGAAAAAATTCTGGACAGCAAAAAACGGGGCTATCGAATGTAATTCTATCGGGAGGCCCGATCATGATTATGTATGGTTGATGAATGAAAATGAGTATTCCGATTTTCATTTAAAGCTTAAATTTCAGGTATTCAAAACATCAACCGGAAACAGCGGAGTTCAATTCCGAAGCCGTTATGACACCTCTGAAAATGCGCGGAATGGTGGCTGGTTAAATGGTCCGCAGGCCGATATTCATCCGCCGGCGCCATTTCGTGCCGGATTAATTTACGATGAAACAGATGGTGTTAACCGCTGGATTCACCCTTCAATGCCCGATTGGAAAATCAGCGAATCTGATGTTCCCAAAGACGCCCTTCAAACCAAACTGGTTTATGCCGGTAAGGAAGATGCATGGAATACAATGGAAATTATCTGCCGGGGAATGAAAATCAAAACCGTTGTAAATGGTAATCAGGTCAGCGATTTTGATGCCACCGGCATATTGAATGATGAAGCCCATAAAGAAAAAAATGTGGGTACATCCGGAAAAATTGCACTCCAACTCCATTCTTCCGATGAGTTGCTTATTCGGTTTAAAGAATTAAAAATAAAGCGTTTATAATAAATGAAAGTATCATTTCACATTTTATTGCTGTTGCTGGTTTTCACAGGATTATCCTGCAAAATGCGAAACACTGATTCGGATATTGTTGTTTTTGGAGTTAAAAATCCGGAAATCAGTTTGAATGGAATCTGGAAATTTACAATGAATCCACCGGAAAATTTCCACGAAAACGGTGTTGATTTTTCAACCTGGAATGACATTCAGGTTCCGGGCGAATGCCAGATACAGGGTTTTGCAATCAAACAGGATCAGCCTTACGTTTATAAACTCAGGTTTTTGGTACCCTCAGATTATTCCGGCAAGCAGATTTTACTCAATTTTTATGGTGTGTACAGTTATGCCCGGGTTTGGGTGAATGGCAACTTTGCAAGGGAGCATTTTGGAGGTTTTACCAAATGGAGTTGTAATATATCCGATTTTGTAAAAGCCGGTGAAGAAGCTGTTTTAACAGTTGAATTTGTTGACCGAGCCGATGATATTTCGTATGCCAGCGGTTACGCAAAACACCAGATTGGCGGAATTTTGCGCGATGTTGAATTAACTGCATTGCCTAAACAAAACTTCAAAAAGC
>JBBIVS010000057.1:4497-11417 GCA_037439605.1 Draconibacterium sp.
CGATTTGGATGAAAATTACGAAAATGCTGAATTAAAAGTTTTTTATGAACTCACTAAAAATACTCCTTCTAAAATAAAAATCGAATTACTGGATGCTGATAATAATGTAGTCGAAAAAGCCGAAAGTGGGGCAAATCAGCTCGTTGGAAAACTGGCAGTCCCGGTAAAAAATCCAAAAAAATGGGATGCCGAACACCCTAACTTATACACAGTGGTTACTTCGATTGTTGAAGATGGAAAAGTAATCCTGAAAACTTCAAAAAAAATTGGCTTTCGCGAAGTGAAGGTCGATGGAAACCAACTGCTGGTAAACGGCAAACCTGTTAAACTCCGCGGGGCTTGTCGGCACGACATCCACCCGATGCTGGGCAGAATGACAACTGCAGACTACGATAAACAGGACGTTTTACTGGCAAGGGAAGCCAACATGAATTTCATCAGAACTTCGCATTATCCGCCTTCAGAAAAGTTCCTGGAATATTGTGACCAGTATGGAATTTATGTGGAAGAGGAAACTGCGGTTTGTTTTGTTGGTTCGCACCGCACGCTTGCATACCAGGCAACCGGCGCAACCCAGAATGATTCGGCTTTTACAGAAAGATATTTATCGCAGCTCAATGAAATGGTGGAAAACCACCGCAACCACCCAAGTGTGATAATCTGGAGTATTGGCAACGAAAACATTTTCGGGAGCAATTTTGTTGAATCGTACAAATGGGTAAAACAAAACGACAAAACCCGGCCAGTGATTTACAGCTACCCCGGTCAAGTTCCCGACAGTGTGAAAATATTTGATATTATAAGTATGCACTACCCTGATTGGAAAGGCAATCTGAATCAATATGGAATTTCAACAACCAAATTCAATTTCGAAAAAATGCCCATGCTATTCGACGAATGGGCGCATGTGGCCTGCTACAACAACTACGAACTGAAGGAAGACCCGAATGTCCGCAATTTCTGGGGGCAAAGTCTCGACAGCATGTGGACTTACACTTTCGAATCGGACGGAGGTTTGGGCGGTGCAATCTGGTGCATGATTGACGAAACATTCATGCTGCCCGAAAATCTTGAAGGGTTTAACCAGTGGTGGGGTATCCTCGACCCAAATATTATTCCTGCAACATACATGGGGCCAACAGTAGGTTATGGCGAGTGGGGAATTATCGACACCTGGCGCCGTAAAAAGCCCGAATTCTGGAACACAAAAAAAGCCTATTCACCAACCAAAATCTACATAAAACAGATTGATAATTTTAAATCGTCACAAGAGTTGAGAATCCCTGTTCATAACCGTTTCGACCATACCAATTTCAGCGAACTGAAAATAGTTTGGAAATATGATGGCAAATCGGGCGAACTGAAAAATGTGAAGCTGGAACCGCACCAGAAAGGCGAACTTGTAATTCCTGGAAACGACTGGAAAAGTGGCGAAAAAATCAATCTCCTTTTTTATCAAAACGATACGATGCTTGTTGATGAATACAACTTACAAATTGGAACGAAAATGCTGTATCTCATTTTAACGATCACAAGCGGAAATTTGAAGATCGAAGAGGTGGAAAATCAAATCACCATTTCGGGTAAAAACATGGTTCTGAATGTAAACAAACAAACCGGACTGCTTGAAAATGTGAAAGTTAATGACAAGGTTTTAATTCAATCGGGGCCATATATCAATCTCAAACTTCCCGGACGGCGTGTGCAGTATTCCACTGTTTTTATGGAGGATTTCGCCACAAACTGGCAAATGACAAACTTCAATTATGAATTGAAAAACGGCATTACCCAAATTCAAACCGAAGGAAAATACGACAGCATTTTGGCAAAGTTCAATATTCAAATCGACGAAAACGGTGTTTTTAATATCGATTATGAAATAAAAAACAACTTGAAAGAAAAATATATCCAGGAAGCCGGACTTAAATTTCTGGTTGGTGACAGTTTTCAGAAACTCGCGTGGGATCGGGATTCCTACTTCTCGGGTTACCCTGAAAACCATTTGGGAAGTCAGATCGGGGAAGTTGATTTAACCCTGAAACCCGAAATGAAATACCGCGAAAAACCGCAGCATGACTGGGAAATGGACAGTAAAGGATTTTACTATTTCGGATTGAATGAGGAATTACCTTACACAAACCTTGTCCGCTCGCTAAAAGAGAACATCTTCACCTATTCATTAAAAACCGGAAAAGCAAAACTGGAGGTTTTTTCAGATGGAAAACAGGCTTGCCGGTTCGATAAAAAAGACGGGGTAAATACATTGATTGTAAATGATATTTGGGATTACAACAGCTTGCTTTGGGGAAATTACATGAAAATGATTCATTTGCAAAAGGAGTTTGGTGGCAAGGTTATTTTCAGTGTAAATTGAAATGCAACAAATAGTAAATTCAAAACTCTATTTTAAAATCAAATTAAAAAACAAGAATCATGAAATTAATCAACCGTCGAAATTTTCTGGCAACAACGGCTGCCTTTTCGGCAATTACCATTTTAAAACCCACGACGGTTTTTGGTTCGAAAGCCAACTCTGCAATCCGCATAGGTATTATTGGTTGCGGTAACCGCGGAACAGAGGTACTTTCTGAAATGATAAAAAACACATCGGCGCAAACTGTTGCAATGGCTGATTTATTTGATTACCAGCTTGAAAAGGCGAAACCCGTTTTTGATGATATGAACATTAATCGTGGAGGGGTTGCAATCGATAAATCAAAAATTTACCAGGGGTCGGAAACTTACCAGCGACTTTTACACGACCCGGCTGTTGATGCAGTTTTAATTTCGTCGCCGGCATACACCCACCCCGGTTTTCTTGAAGCTGCAGTTCTGGCAGGCAAACATGTTTATTGCGAAAAACCGGCAGCACCCGATGTGGCAGGCTGTAAAAAAGTAATCGAAGCAGGGGAAAAAGCCAATGGAAAAGTGAGTGTCGCTGTCGGTTTCCAGATTCGCCACGCCACACCTTATGCTGAAATGGCCAACCGGATTCGGAAAGGCGATATTGGCGATGTTGTAAATGTACAGTTATATTATATCTCGTCAAGGGTTAAAAAAGTGGAACCCGTTGGAAAATCGAAAGATGAATTCTTGATTCGCAACCATTTTCATTCAACTGAATTATCAGGCGGTATTTTTCTCGACCAGGCTATTCACATGATTGACGTTTGCAACTGGGTGCTGAACGAAAAACCAGAAAACGCAATTGGCCGCGGCAACCTAAAAGGAAGCCCTGATTTTGGAGATACGTATACCAACTACCAGGTGATTTTCGGATATCCGCAAAACACCGGAGTAAGTGTTCATTCAACCCAATTCGGGCCTTCGTTTGGCGATGTTTGTGCCCGGTTTATCGGAACAAAAGGAATCGCCGAGGCACATTATGGTCTCGGAGTTTTCATCAGTGGCGAAAATCAATGGGATTCTGGCGTTCTTCGCGGACAGGAACCCACTCCCGAACAACGTGCAGCCGGCGTTTTTACCTCCGCCTTGTACGATTCAACTTCCAACAAAGTGAAAGCTTTCATCAACAGTATTGAATCAGGCAATTTTATCAATGAAGCGCTTTCTGGCGCTACATCAACACTTTCGGCTATTCTGGGCAGAATGAGCGCTGAATCTCACAAGGAAATTGAATGGGGCAAAATGGTAAATTCAGACCAGAAATACAATATCAACCTTAATTTAATGCAGTTTGACAAATAAAAAATACAATTATGACAAAATCATTCTTCATTTTCATCGTTTTCTCTCTTTTTCTGTCCTCATCCTGTCAAAACCAGTCAAAAAAGGATGCCACCGAGGGTGGAGTTGAAGGGTCAAAACCCAACATCGTTTACATTCTTGCCGATGATTTGGGTTACGGCGATTTGGGTTGTTACGGACAGAAAAATTTTGCCACGCCTAACCTCGACAAAATGGCTGAAGGAGGAATGTTGTTCACTCAGCATTATTCAGGAACCACGGTTTGTGCGCCTTCCCGTTCATCATTAATGACCGGTCAGCACACAGGTCACACACCCATTCGCGGAAACAAGGAATGGCAACCCGAAGGTCAGTGGCCATTAAAAGCCGAGGCATTTACGGTCGCTGAAATGTTGAAACAAGCCGGCTATGTAACCGGTGCATTTGGTAAATGGGGACTTGGTTTTACAGGTACGGAGGGCGACCCGAACCTGCAGGGATTTGACGAATTTTACGGTTACAACTGTCAGAGGCTGGCACATAATTATTATCCCGGACATTTGTGGGACAACCAGCAAAAAGTGGAAATTCCGGAAAACAGCGGCGATAAATTTGAAGTTTATGCACCTCGCCTGATTCATGAACGTGCCTTGCAGTTCATTGAAAAAAATAAGGACAAGCCTTTTTTCCTGTTTTATCCGAATGTTATTCCTCATGCTGAGTTACTGCTTCCCGAAGAAAACCTGGCAGAATTTCGTGGCAAATTTCTTCCTGAAAAAGAGTTCAAAGGCACTGAACCTGGCGACCCGGGATTCCGCGAAGGTCCTTACGGAACACAACCTGAAGGTCATGCAGCATTTGCCGCAATGGTTTCTTTACTCGATAAACAGGTGGGCGAGGTGATGGCAAAACTGAAAGAACTGGGGCTTGAAAAAAACACGCTGGTCATTTTTTCATCCGATAACGGGCCACACCTTGAAGGTGGCGCCGACCCTGATTATTTCAACAGCAACGGCCCTTTAAAAGGTTATAAGCGCGATTTGTATGAAGGCGGAATACGCGTACCGATGATTGCATTTTGGGGAGGTAAAATTTTACCTGGAACCAAATCCGATCATGCTTCTGCTTTTTGGGATGTGATGCCAACAGTTGCAGAACTGACCGGAATTAAAACCCCGGAAACTATTGACGGGATTTCATTTCTGCCAACTTTACTTGGAAAAGAAAATCAAAAACAACACGATTACTTTTACTGGGAATTTCACGAAAAAGGAGGCAGGCAGGCTGTCCGCAAAGGTGACTGGAAACTGGTGCGTTACGATGTATTCGGCCACGAAAAAACCACAACAGAACTGTACAATCTAACCAATGATGTTGGTGAAGAAAATAACCTCGCTGTAGAAAATCCGGAGGTAGTAAAAGAGCTATTGGATTTGATGAATTTGGCAAGAGTTGAGTCGGACGATTTTCCGTTTGAAAACCGTAAAAACTAAGTTTTCATAATACTTTCAATGGCATAACATGGCAGAGAAATAATAGGGTTGGTTTCATTGAAGGGAGCTTGTAAAACAATTTTTGGGTTAAAATCCAGGGTTATTTCTGAAATCAGATTTTAAAAGAATGAAATCAGGGAATATTCAATCTGTGTGTATTGTGAAACACGGCCATAAAAAATTGTATTTTTGAGTATTACCGGAAGCAAGTTTTACGAAACGCCCAACATCGACCTGATTGCCAGCGAAGGAATGATTTTTACCGATGGCTATGCGACATGCCAGGATTGCAGCCCGTTGCGCGCAAGTATTATGACCGGGAAATTCCCGGCACGCCACGGAATTACAGACTGGATTGGCGCTGTAACTGGCGAAGAATGGTGAAAAGCCGGACGGTTTAACCAACTTCTTCCTCCCAAATACGTTCACAATCTAACGCATGAATACACCACTCTTCCTGAAGCATTGAAGGAAGCCGGTTACAAAACGTTTTTTGCCGGAAAATGGCATTTGGGCAACAAAGGTTTGTGGCCCGAAGACCATTGTTTCGACATCAATAAAGGTGGCTGGGAGAAAGTCAGTCCGATGGGCGGTTATTTTGCCCAATGGGAAAATCCCAATTTGACCAGCGGGCCCGATGGCGAAAACCTGGAAATGAGGCCGGCAAAAGAAACGGTACAGTTTTTAAAGGAAAATAAAGACACTTCATTTTTTGCTTTTCTCTCGTTTTATGCTGTTTATAGCCCCATTGAAACCACGCAAGAAAAATGGGAAAAATACCGGCAAAAAGCCGAACACCTCGGAATTGCCGAAACCGGTTTTGAAATGGGGCATTTTCTTCCCATTCGTCAGGTGCAGGACAATCCTGTTTACGCCGGTCTGGTTGAAAGTATGGACGATGCAGAGGGCGAAGTTTTAAAAGCCCTGGATGAAATGGGTCTGGCAGAAAATACGGTGGTTATTTTAACTTCCGACAACGGTGGTGTGGCTGCCGGAGATGCTTTTGCCACATCGAAACTGCATTTGCGTGCCAGGAAATGTTATCAGTTTGAGGGTGGAATACGTGAACCTTATTTTATCAAAGTTCCGGGACTTGGGAACGGACAAAAAAGCAGCACACCGGTTTCGGGTACCGATTTTTACCCGACTATTCTCGAACTTGCCGGCTTACAGTTAACACATGAAGAACATACAGCCGGAGTCAGCTTGGTCCCGCTGTTGAAAGGATATACAATTCCTGAAAGTTCGTTAATCTGGCATCCTGCATTACGGCAAAAAGGGAGAAGAACCCTCTTCCATCATCCGGCAGGGCTATTGGAAACTCATTCATTATTATGAAGACGGTCACGACGAGTTGTATAACCTGAAAACCGACATTGGCGAAACCACCGATCTCGCTGCCGATAATCCTGAAAAAGTTAAAGAGCTGAGAGAAAAACTCTTCGTCTTTTTAAATCAATCAGGCGCCTGTTTTCCGGAAAAAGGCCCGATTTACTATCCTGAATTGGAAAGTCTGATCGTGAAGTCGATGGAACTTCAGGATTTTATTTATCTTTTTGTATCGAAAAAAAATGAACCACTTTTATGCAGGGAGTATCAGATTAAAATTGAAGAAAAACTGGTTTAAAAGCTTTTGGAGAAATAATTTTATTTAAGGATTTGTTTGAATTTCTTATGGTTAGTGCCAAATCGAGACCCTTAACACTGATAATTGATGAGTTTCATGAAATTTTCAATATT
>JBBIVS010000058.1:0-7060 GCA_037439605.1 Draconibacterium sp.
AAATGGAATCGGCAGCAACTGGTCCACCTAAATATACATTGGCATCGAAATCCGCGAAACCGGGATAAACATCCTGCAACCGAAAATCTATTTTCTTGTTCAAAATAAAACCAACAGCGCCTTTTTCACTGTATGCTACCAGAAAAACCACCGATCTGCTAAAATAATCGCCATGCAGAAAAGGTTCTGCAATTAAAATTCTTCCTTTTTTCGGAGGAATATTATTGGTCCTGATTTTAAATATGTCGAGATTTCCTTTCATTCAGTTGGCAATATAATGAAATTTTGAAAATCAATCAAACAAATAATTGTTAAATAACTATTTGTTGTTTTAATCATTGTCAACTATAAAAATATCTTCATCGGGTTTCGACATATAGTATTGCTCACGGGCAAACTTTTCAAGTTTTTCCTCACCTGCCTTTAAATCTTCTAGTTTCTCTTTATCTGCTACAATGCGTTCCCTGTAATATTCTTCCTGCTGTTTAAGTTCGTACAGCCGGCGTTTATTTTTTTGGTGCGAAACGATGCTGTTTTCATCAAAGAAAATAATCCAAGTTAAAAATAACAGTGATGCAATTACATACTTGTTTGCAAGTAATTTAAAAACACCGCTGTTAAATTTCTTTTTATCCATCTCAATCAAATATTTCGAACAAAAATAGAATTTTTGAAGTGCAAAAAAAAGGGTGTTGAATTAATTCAGCACCCTTTTATAAACATTGTATGGTTTATTTTATTTATCGGGTTGAAAGTTTGGATAGGTATAATTTTTAGGCGAAACGAAAGTTTCCTTGATTGTACGGATTGAAGTCCAACGAAGCAGGTTAAAAATTGAGCCGGCTTTATCATTGGTTCCCGAACCGCGGGCGCCTCCAAATGGTTGCTGGCCTACCACAGCGCCGGTTGGTTTATCGTTGATATAGAAATTACCGGCAGCATTTTCAAGCCGTTTGGTTATTTTTTCGATATTGTAACGGTTCTGCGACATTACCGCACCGGTTAAGGCATAAATCGATGTTGAATCAAGAATATCAAGTGTTTCATCGATTTTATCGTCTTCGTAAACAAAAATGGTTAACACCGGGCCAAAAAGTTCCTCTTCCATGGTGATGTATTTCGGGGTTTTTGCCAGGATAACCGTTGGCTCAATAAAGTACCCGACCGATTTATCGCAGTTTCCGCCAAAAATAACTTCAGCATCTTTGTCTTCTTTTGCCCTGTCAATAAATCCTTTCAGTTTATCAAACGAAGCCTCATCGATTACTGCATTGATAAAATTGGTAAAATCCTCGGGGGGACCCATTTTCACAGTTGCAAGTTCCCTTCCAAATAACTCTTTCACTTCAGGCCATATACTTTCGGGAATATAAACTCTTGAAGCAGCCGAACATTTTTGACCCTGATATTCAAAAGCCCCTCTTAGCATTGCTATTGTCAGCGCCTGAACATCGGCTGTATTATCGGCAAAAATAAAATCCTTGCCACCGGTTTCTCCTACAATACGCGGGTAACTTTTGTATTTTGGCATATTCTCGCCAATGGTTTTCCAAATACTGTTAAAAACACCGGTAGAGCCTGTAAAATGGATGCCGGCAAACTGTGGATGCGTTAAAACAACATCGGCAGCAACCGGACCAGAGGCAAACACAAGATTAATAACACCATCGGGCAATCCGGCCTCCCTGAAAATTTCCATGATTACGCCGGCTGAATAAATGGCTGTTTTCGAGGGTTTCCAAACCACCACGTTGCCCATTAACGCAGGGGCGGCAGGCAGGTTGCCTGCAATTGATGTAAAATTAAATGGAGTCAGCGCAAAAACAAATCCTTCCAGCGCTCGAAACTCATTGTAATTCCACATTCCGGGCGCCGATTCGGGTTGAATTTTATAAATATCGGTCATTACTTTCACCCCAAACCTGAAGAAATCTGCCAGTTCGCAGGCTGCATCAATTTCGGCCTGAAATGCATTTTTAGATTGACCCAGCATCGTGGCAGCGTTAATTTTTGATCTGTATGGCCCTGCAAGTAAATCGGCAGCTTTTAAAAACACAGAAGCACGGTGTTGCCATGACAGGTTTGCCCAGTTCTCCCTGACAGCGAGTGCGGCATCAATGGCCATTTGAACGTGGCCGGAGTCTCCCTGGCTGTAATACCCAAGAGTATGCTTAATTTCATGTGGCGGGAATATTCTCACTTTTCGGTCAGTATAAATTTCTCTGCCTCCAATAATCATTGGCAAATCAACTTTAATCGATCTTAACTCCTGCAACTTTGCTTTTAAAGCAATTCTTTCAGGAGATCCGGGAGCATAACTCAACACGGGCTCATTCTTGGCAACCGGTACATTAAATATTCCTTTAGGCATAATTTTAATATTTTTATATTTGAATTCCGACAAAATTACAGTTTCATTTTTAGCTAAATCATAACAAAAATCAGTGCAAAAAAAATTTATACTGGCACGTAAATATCTTTATTTCAGAATATTATTATTTAATACCAGTTAAACTAAACAAAAATCATTATTTTAAACTCCGTACTTTGCTGTTTAACATGAATTGAACTATATTTGACAGGGCGCTAATTTTAATCCTTAACTGATAAATTTATACCTTTGATATCGAAGTTACAACATATTTTTAAAGGCAAATTCTGGGCAGAATTATCAGAACAGGAGCATAAAAAGCTTGTCCAATTGCTCATTGTTTGGGTTATTGCCGAAGTATTTGCTTTATCGTTTTTTGTTTACAGCGTCTTTTTCAATTACGAAAACAGTTGCATTGTTTGTAACATTTTGTTAACGGCAATGGCCACTTTACCCATTATTTGTGCTCTTAACGGACGCATTCAATGTGCTGTAAACAGCATTTTTATACTTCCGCTTGTACTTTATTCATTTTATTTCTCCGATTTTAATCCGGTTTCACCAACTTCGCAAACCATTTACATAACCGTTTTCTGGTTATACGCCGGATTGGTTTTTCTCCTCTTTTATTCTGAGTCCATCAGCAAAACAGTAACTTACTTTTTAACCGGACTGATTACAATCGGGATTCAAATGGCCAAAGCGAACCTGTTCAGCGAGTTTTTTTCAAATTTTAAGCCATTTGTCACAAATCCGCTTTTTACTTATGTTCTGATTTCGGCTTTAACCATTGCCGTTGTTATGAATTATACAGCTATTGTTAAAAATTATCAGAACCAGGTAAATTTTTTAAAGCAAAGCATCAACAAAGTAGTTCAGGACTCCTCTTTTTCAATTGCCCAAATCAAAGCCGAACGCGATGAAGCAGGAAACATTGTGCAGTTAATTGTTGAAAAAATAAATAACGCTTTTGAAGCTAATTTTAAAATAAATCTTTACGAAGTTCAGGGGCAAAAAGCTGATTACATTTTCAACTTAATTTTCAAGAGCAAATTCGATTTGAACAATTATATTTTTTACCAGTCAAAACAAAAACGAATAAACGAATTCCATGCGGCCGAACTCGCACGCTGGTTTAATGTTCACGTGCTTCAACCCGATTACAATAAGTTCTTTATTATTTTTGAGGATATTACAAAAACAAAAAATAAAATTGCTGAACTTGAAGAGCACAAAAAGCGGTACAAGGTTTTACTTGAGGCAATTCCCGATATATTTTTTGTTATCGACAAGGATGGAACTTATGAGGATTTCGTAATTAAGGAGAGCGATCTTTTTAAAATTGAAGATGCAAACGTAATCGGAAGTACAATTTTTGAAGTAGGCTTTCCTGAAAACATGGCCGAAAAAATATACAGCTGCATACAAACGTCAATTAAAACAAATTCGATTGAAACAATTGAATACCAGATGAACACTCCGAACGGTACTTTTTTGTTTGAAATGCGGCTGGCAAAACTGAATTCGCATTCTGTAATTTCAATCGCGCGGGATATTACAAAACGGAAAACTGCCGAATTTAAACTTGAAAAGGCATTGATTCGTGCCGAAGAATCGGACCGGTTAAAATCGGCATTCCTTGCCAACCTCTCACACGAAATAAGGACTCCTATGAATGTGATTACCAATCTGACAAGAGTTTTAGCAGAAACTGAACTTGACCATGACGAAAAGATGGAAATCACTGAGGCTGTTTCACAAAACGGAAAACAACTCCTGAACATGATTGACAACACAATACATTTATCGAAAATTGAAACCCAAACTGTTGAAATTTTCAATAAATTCTGTAATATTAACGGTTTGCTGCGCGATGTTTACAATAAATACCTGATACTTGTTCCTGATTCAAAAAATGTGAAATTAAACCTCCGGATTAGTGTCCCCAACAAGGAATTTGGGTTTGAGACCGATACGTCAATTCTGTCGGAGATATTGTCGTTACTGGTTGACAATGCTGTAAAATATACATTAAAAGGGGAGATTAACATAGAATATGAAATGATAAGAAACGAGTGGGTTAAATTTACAATATCCGATTCCGGGATTGGAATTCCTGAAAATGAATTCGTTCTTATTTTCGACCGGTTCTACCGAATTAAAAATGAAATTAACGAAACTACCTCTGGTTCGGGACTTGGCTTGCCAATAGTTCAGCATTATGTAGCCTTGCTTGGCGGCGAACTTGAATTTGAATCGGTTGTCGGCCAGGGTAGTAAATTCTGGTTCTCGTTGCCATTTAAAAATGGAAGAGGATTTTTATCGATTGTAAATTAATATTCGAGTAACTTTTTACTTGGTGGTTGAATTAAATAACCTGAAACCCACCAGCCTTTCATATCTTGCCGAAAAATCGCTGTAATAAACAAAAAGCAGGTAATCATTTTCAGTTTCCCAAAAACTACCTTCAATGTTGGTATGGTCGGCAGATTTGGCTCCCTGGGGCACATAAACATATTGGTAATTGTAATAACCCTGTTTCAAAAGCAATGTCAGTTCGTAGGAGCTCGTATTGAAATTCCATGTCATTTCGTTGCTTTTATTGGCATTCCAGCCGGTAAGCGCCCCAAAAACATTTACCGAACCACCAAGCAGAATCGATTGCAAAGGCAAAGTAAAATGCACGAAAGTATAATCGCATTCGGTGTCGGAGAAGCGAACTTCCTTATCCTGGCTTTCAATTGTGTATTTACCGTTAATGTCTTTATACTGAAAATAATCTTTGTTTGAGCGGACCACATCTTTCACTATGGTTTTATGAAAATACGGCCTGTGAAATTCGGTTGAAGCAATGTTTTCGCCATTAAAACGGTTTGAGCGGTTATCGAAATAACGGAACTCGTTACCAGCCTGAAAAACATTCTCCCGCTGGTAATCATATTCCAACCTTTTTTGCCTGATGTACAGTGGTTTCAAATTCCGTATGGCATTGTCCCACCTTCCATTTTGCATCAGTACCACTTTCACGTCTCGCTGCGGATTTTCAATTGGCAAATTGTCATGGGTAATTACAAAATCAATCTCCTGATTTGAGCCTTCAAAAGGATCCAAAGTTGCCCTGTGCACGTTTCCATCAATGGCAACCTTTGGTTCAACCACATAAAACCGCTGGGTGATGACAACTTTTTCCTTATTATGATCCTCATAAACCACCAGTACATAATTTCCTGAGTAATTTAATTTCAAGTTATCATTCGGTATTGTAACCTGATAATTGGCATAATTAAAAGTGGTGTTGAACGACAATTTGTAATCGAGCAGCGGGTTTTCGGGAAATCCACTAATATATTCTGCCTGTGGTATATAGCTTTCATTCCAGTTGGCATCGCAATGAATTACAGTGTAGTAATAATTCCTTTCTTCATCCGACAAATCGTCGAACTTAAAAAGCAGGTATGCATCTTCGTTCAAATTCAGAATCGGGTACGACAAATCATATCCTGCCCTGTACATCTGAACTGATTTGATATACTCACGGTAAACCGCATTTTCGTAATAAAACTTATTCACCTGTGCTTTGCCGGCCTGAAATGCAAAAAAAAACGGAATTATAATAAACCAACTGAATTTCATAATCAAACGAATTAAAAACACTACCACATTTTTTACGCTTAAAAACTAAACGATAAAAATGCCAAATTAATCTGTATTTCTGTTTTTTTAGTGAAATAACTTAATTTGAATTTTCACTTCGTTGCAATTTCTAATCGACAAAATATATCTAACTATTTGTATATTTAGAAAAGTTTAAGTTTGTAATATAAAAATTGCTTCAATACAATAAATTATTACTTTTGCCACACTACAAAAACAACACTATTCGAGTTAAATATGTCAGAAACTATTAAGTTAAGGAAAGGGCTGAATATTAAGCTGAAAGGATGTGCAAAAACTGAAATGGAAATCCTGCCGGTTCCGGGCACCATTGCACTGAAACCCACTGATTTTCCGGGACTTACTCCAAAACTAAAAGTAAAAGCCGACACTTTGGTAAAAGCAGGCGAAGCTTTGTTTTACGACAAGTACCATCCTGAAATTATTTTTACCGCACCGCTTGGTGGCAAAGTGGTATCTGTTAATCGCGGCGAAAGACGTAAAATTCTGGAAGTCGTCATAGAAACCGATGTAAATGCAGGTTCAGTTGAGTTTACCAGGGCAGATCCAGCTTCACTTTCGGGCGAAAGAATTAAGGAAGAGCTTTTAAAAAGCGGCCTCTGGCCATTTATTAAAAGGCGCCCTTACGGAATAATTGCATCTCCGGAGGAAAAGCCGTTATCGATTTTTATTTCAACATTCGATACAGCACCTTTGGCTCCTGACTACAATTTTGTGTTGAAGGGACAGATGGATACTTTCCAGACAGGTATTAATGCACTTGCAAAATTAACCAGCGGGAGAGTATATCTGGGAGTCAATAACAATTCCCCGTTCACTGCATTAAAAAATGTGGTTGTAACTCAATTCGACGGGCCACACCCGGCCGGAAATGTCGGTGTTCAAATCCATCACATTTCGCCTGTTAACAAAGGCGACGTGGTTTGGACGGTTAATGTTCAGGATGTTCTTTTCATGGGACGCCTGTTTGAAACCGGAAAAACAGATTTCAGCAAAATTGTTGCCCTGACCGGC
>JBBIVS010000058.1:7085-11310 GCA_037439605.1 Draconibacterium sp.
ATTACAAAACAATTCTTGGAAGCTCAGTTTCAGATTTTATCGACGGAAAACTGAAAAAATCGGCATATAAACAGCGGATCATCAGTGGAAATGTGCTGACGGGTACAAAAATCAAAACACAAAGTTATTTGGGTTTTTACGATTCGCATGTGTCGGTTATACCTGAAGGCGATGAGTATGAATTTATGGGTTGGGCTGACCCCGGGATAAACAAATTCACCGCTTCAAAAGCATATATTTCGAAATTGTTCCCAAAAAAGGAATATGAGTTAAATGCAAATTTGCATGGCGGTGAACGGGCATTTGTTTTAAGCGGTCAATACGAGAAATTTGTTCCGATGGACATTTTACCGGTTCATTTACTAAAAGCAATTCTTGCAAACGACATAGACAAAATGGAACAGTTGGGAATTTATGAAGTAGTTGAAGAAGATTTTGCACTTTGCGAATATGCTTGTACTTCGAAAGTCAAGGTGCAGGAAATTTTGCGAACCGGAATCAATACAATGATAAAAGAACTTGGATAATTTATCCCTGAAAATTAATTGGTTATTTAAATATGAAGTTCATACAAGACATATTCGAAAAAACAAAACCACTTGTACAGAAAGGAGCGAAATATCAATGGCTTCATTCTTTTCACGATGGTTTTTTTACACTGTTCTTTGTTCAGAAGAACACATCCAAATCGGGAACTCACATCCATGATTACATTGATTTAAAACGTACCATGGGAATAGTGATACTGGCACTCGTTCCGGCCATACTTTTTGGCATGTACAACACCGGTTATCAGCATTTTAAAGCAATTGGCGAACTTGCGTCAACAGGGTTTTTTGAAATATTTTTATTTGGTTTGTTGAAGGTAATACCAGTTATTGTAGTTTCCTACGTTGTTGGGTTGGGTATTGAATTCGTTTTTGCCCAGATACGCGGCCACGAAATACAGGAAGGTTTCCTTGTTTCGGGGATGCTTATTCCGCTGGTAATGCCCATCGAAACCCCATTGTGGATGATTGCCATTGCCACTGCATTTGCGGTAATAATTGGCAAGGAGGTTTTTGGCGGCACCGGTATGAATATATGGAACCCGGCGCTTGTGGCACGCGCTTTCCTGTTTTTTGCCTACCCCGCGCAAATGTCAGGAAACTCAGTTTGGGTATCATTAAAAGACGGCGACAAGGTAATTGACGGTTTTACCGGGGCCACCCCGATGGCAGATGCGGCAGCAGGAAATATTAACTTTAGTGTTTCCGATGCTTTCTTCGGGTTTATTCCGGGTTCAATTGGTGAAACATCAACCCTGGCAATTTTAATAGGTGCAGCAATTTTAATTTTAACCGGTATCGGAAGCTGGAAAATAATGGTTTCCACATTTGCCGGCGGCGCAGTAATGGGAATTATTCTGAATATTTTTGCCGGAAACAATGTATATATGTCGCTTCCATTCTGGCAACATCTGATTATAGGCGGTTTTGCTTTCGGCGCCGTGTTTATGGCAACCGACCCTGTTTCGGGTTCGCAAACTGAAAAAGGAAAATGGATTTACGGATTTCTTATCGGACTGCTGGCAATCCTCATCAGGGTGGTAAATCCTGCCTACCCTGAAGGGATGATGCTTGCGATATTATTAATGAACACTTTTGCACCGCTTATCGACCATTACGTGGTTGTCGGGCACATTAAACGCAGGCTAAAACGGGCAACTGTCAGTCAGCGGGCTGCAAACTGAAAAATTACAGACCATGAACAGAAACAGTAATACATACACGGTTATTTACGCATCAGTTATGGTAATCCTTGTGGCTGCCATACTTGCTTCCGTATCAATGGCTTTAAAACCAAAACAAGTATTAAATACGGAAATTGAAAAAAAACAAAATATTCTCGCTTCGGTCAATATTGCAAGCACTGCTGCCGACGCCGAAAAAATTTACGCTGAAAAAATTAAAAACCAGTACGTTGTAAATGTAAAAGGCGAACAGGTTGAAGGTGATGCATTTAACATTGATTTGAAAAAAGAACGGGCTAAAAAGCACGAAGATATGCTGCTTCCCGTTTTTGAATGTCAAACCGATGATGGCTTAAAATACATTTTGCCATTGCGCGGCACCGGGCTTTGGGGACCAATTTGGGGATTTATTTCGGTTAATGAAGACATGAATACAATTTACGGAGCCAGTTTCGACCACCAGGGAGAAACACCTGGGTTGGGCGCCGAAATTTCAACACCAATGTTTCAAAAACATTTTGTGGGTAAAAAAATATTTGACGAAGCCGGAAATTTAGTTTCCATTACGGTTGCAAAAGTTGGTCAGGAAGCGCCTGAAGAGCATAAAGTTGATGGAATTTCAGGAGGTACAATAACCAGTAAAGGCCTTGAAAAAATGCTTTTGGACGATTTTACCAGTTATCAGGAGTTTTTTAAAAAGAAAAAATCATAAGCGATGAGCGAACCATTATTTTCAAAGAAAAATTTAAAACTGCTTGCAGATCCGCTGAACAGCAGTAACCCGATTACCGTTCAGGTACTGGGAATATGTTCAGCTTTGGCAGTTACAGCACAGTTAAAACCAGCCGTTGTGATGGCAATTTCGGTAACCGCTGTGGTTGCACTTGCCAACGTTATTATCTCACTTTTGCGAAATACAATTCCTAACCGAATCAGGATAATTGTGCAGTTGGTGGTAATTGCAGCACTTGTAATTCTGGTTGACCAGGTATTAAAAGCTTATGTTTATGATGTCAGTAAACAACTTTCGGTGTTTGTTGGGTTGATAATTACCAATTGCATTTTAATGGGAAGGCTTGAAGCATTTGCCCTGGGAAACCGTCCCTGGCAATCGTTTCTTGATGGTATTGGCAACGGCGCCGGTTATGCCGCAATTCTGATTATCGTTGCTTTTTTCCGCGAATTACTTGGCTCCGGAACTCTTTTGGGATTCAGGATTATACCTGAAAGCCTGTATATTGCCAACGGTGGTTTTTACGCCAATAACGGAATGATGATTTTACCTCCGATGGCGCTCATTACCATCGGTATTATTATATGGGTTCAGCGCAGCCGCAACCGCAAGTTAATTGAAAGTTAGTAAGCCAAACTGAAAAATTATGGAACATCTGATTAACATATTTATCAAATCGATTTTTATCGAAAACATGATATTTGCCTATTTCCTGGGCATGTGTTCGTACCTCGCTGTTTCGAAAAAAGTGAGCACTGCGACAGGACTTGGAATAGCTGTGATTTTTGTTCTTGTAATTACACTTCCTGTTAATTACCTGCTCGAAAATTATGTCTTAAAAGAAGGGGCGCTTGTTTGGTTAAGTCCTTCACTGGCTTCGGTCGATCTCAGCTTTTTATCATTTATCATGTTCATTGCGGTAATTGCCTCCATTGTTCAGTTGGTTGAAATGGTTGTTGAAAAATTCGCACCTGTATTGTACAACCAACTCGGAATATTTCTTCCGTTGATTGCTGTTAACTGTGCTATTTTGGGAGGTTCGCTGTTTATGCAGCAAAAAGCCTTCTTAAATATCGGAGAAGCAACAGTATATGCAGTTGGTTCGGGTGTTGGCTGGTTTTTGGCTATTGTTGGAATTGCAGCCATCAGGGAAAAAATTGAATATTCAAATGTACCTGCCCCATTGCGCGGACTTGGAATCACATTCATCGTTACCGGTTTAATGGGATTGGCTTTCATGGGTTTCATGGGAATTAAATTATAAAACAAAAATCAAATTAAAAATGATATTGTTATCAGCACAAACTACAGTTGTAATTACCAGCGTGGTGGTATTTCTGGGTGTAATTATTTTACTTGTTGCCATTTTGCTTTACGCCAAGAAAAAACTGATGCCATCGGGAATTGTAAAAGTTGACATCAACGACGGTTACCTTGAAATTGAAACCGAACCCGGTGGTACGCTTTTATCAACTCTCAGCAATAATAAGGTTTTATTGCCGTCAGCCTGCGGAGGCGGTGGCACTTGCGGAATGTGCCGTTGTCAGATATTGGAAGGCGGAGGTTCTATTTTACCAACTGAAACCGGATTTTTCACCCGCAAAGAGCAAAACCAACATTGGCGTCTTGGTTGCCAGGTGAAAGTAAAAGAGAATATGAAAATCCATATTCACCAGGAAATTCTGGGCGTTAAAAAATGGGAATGTGAAGTTGTTTCAAACAAAAACGTGGCTACATTTATTAAAGAATTTGTAGTTAAA
>JBBIVS010000059.1:0-8498 GCA_037439605.1 Draconibacterium sp.
TCGGTTTTGTGTTCTGCAATGTCCGGAATCCGGGTGTTTTTAATGTTGGTATCATTCGCCGGATTTAACAGAAACTGATAATTGACCGCCGAGAAAAAAGCAAACGGTATGATTGCCAGCAGGAATGCGCTTTTCAGTGAATTCAGAAAAGTAGGCAGGTTTAATCTTTCGCCGGCAGGTTCAACCACAAATCCAAGCAAATAAATAACCGAACCAATACCAAAAATGATAATAAACACCGATACAATTTCCTTTAGTAAAGTCCATTCCTTCACATTTCTGAACCACCTCGAAAATGAAAGAATTTTAACCGAAACCATTACCGACAAACCCGAAGCAAAACTGTAGATAGCCATGGTAGCGGCGTAACTCAACGATTTTGCTGCATGTGCATTTAATGGCTGGTACAGTGTTAAAAAACCAAAGCAAAAAACAAAAACTATCACAGCCCCGGCAACCGGATTTTCAATTATATAACTTCGCGGGTATTTTATAGAGAAAAAGTTGTGAATATGGTTTTTCATTTCCAGTTGATGTTGATTCACAAAGATGAAGGAAAATATGGTGACTGGCAAAAATGTTGCTCAAAGATTTAAGGATAATAAAAATCAGAATTAACCAATTGCAAAACAATGGCTACAATACATGAAAGTCAGAATAACAAGAATTATAAAATCGAAATAATAATTCAATTCTACCACAAATACCTCTCAAAAAAATCATCCATTTTCTTTTGCATGTAATGATTGGGGCGTTGTGCAATATCCATTGCGTGAGGCCATAGAGGCAGTTTGTAATATTCAGCGGGAACGCTTAACCTGTCGAGGCGGGCTTTTAACGTGTCAGACTGGCTGGGGGGTAGCAGGTTGTCTGATGTTCCCTGGAAAATGAGCGTTGGCGGCAAACCTTCGCGTAAATATTTCGCAGGCGAGGCTTCCCAGTAAAGTTCGGGTTTTTCACTGTACGGGTGTCCGATAAATCCGGTAACCAGAGGTTGCGATTGCGCATAAGGCGTTGTCATATCCACCGGGCCATAAATATCCACAACGCATTTTACTTTATTCGGACGGGTTGCAAGGTAAACACTGTCAAGTGGTATTGTAGGTTCCTTAAAATCGTAAGTGGTCATTAAAACGAGGTGCCCACCTGCAGAGCCGCCAATCATTGCAACATGGTCGGGGTCGTAACCATATTTTCCGGCATTACTGAAAAGAAAGTGCATTGCATCGGAAACATCATAAACACAGGCCGGGTAAATACTGTCCTTTTTCAACCGGTATGAAACTGTGGCAGTGATATATCCCTTTTTAGCAAAATCGACTATATAAACCAGGTAATCAGAACGTTTACCGCCCTTCCAGCCGCCGCCATGAACAAAAACCAAAAGTGGTGCGGGTTCTGTGAGATTGCGTGGTTTGTAAATATCGAGTTGCAACGATTTGCCACCCACTTTTTTGTATTCAATATCCTTGATTTCCTCAATTTCAGCCGGTATGGCAGGTTCGAGTTCCACCAGTTTTTCAAGCCCAACACCAATTGCCAGATAATGGAGCAGTTCGAAATGATAACCAATTGGAGCCTTTTCAGGGAATAAAAACCCGATGGTTCGCGGAGTGAGCATTAGCACAATAAAACTGGTCAGGATCAGCAAAAATCCTTTAAAAATTCGTTTCAAAATCGGTTTTTTCATCGTTTTTATTTTGGTCATGCATTTTTCTAATCAATCGCCATCAATCATTTCCACTTTTTTTTCTTCTCATTCTTCACATTCTCTCAATATAGCATTCTCGCATTCTTGCATTCATGCATTCATACATTCCTCACTCCCCCAACTCACCCAGCATTTCCTTCAGGTTTTTGTGAATCACACCGGCAGTTTCCGGCCCCATTGAGTTTTCTTCTCCGTAAGGCGATTTTTTACGGCCATACGTAAACGGGGCTTTCACATCCCACTGGCTTTTTGGTATGATATACCCAATTTCATCGTTAGCCAGCCCAAGAATAAATTTGTATTTTCCAGGCATCATTTCACGAATTACCGGCACTTCAACCGGCTGAATTCCAAAGTCATTACCTTCGGGCGCTTCAACTGGTCCATTTACCAGTTCGGGATAAATTTCGCCCGGCACAGTAGCAAAAGTTATAGGACCAAGTTTAAACACTGCAAGTTCAGAACGTATTTTCATCCAGCCTAATTTTCCACGTTTCATTATCCCCAGCGCCGATCCCAGTTTAAACAAAGTGTTATCCAGTTTAATGGGCAGCGTTCGAACTACCAATGAAATTGCACCTTTATCAATGATTTCTGTCGGGGATTCCATCGCTTTGAGGGCAATCATGGAAAGTTGTATCCCTTGTGCTTCGGTTTTTTCGTAGGTAGGTTCTATTAGCTCCACTCCTGTAAACGGATGTTTTATTTCCAGTGAAGGATGTGTAGTCATTAATCCTCCCAAAGCACCGTTTGCATAAACACAAATACCGCCAATTCCCGCTTTTACCAGACTGTCGGCATAAAAGACTCCTTTTTCAACCCCTTCACGTAAAAAATGTGGAAAATCAGAAGAAATCAGCAGGTTTTGGCTCCACAAAGTTTCGGGGTGATTGCCCCAGGCTACCAGCGAACCCAAATTTTGGCCGTTTTGGCGGTCAACAGCCTTTATCATCCTCATTCCCGAGTCGAAAACTTCGGGTTTGCGTGTGTCTTTCACCATGGGAATTGCACTGGTTAAATCTTCGGAAATCTCCAGCCGGGCCGGACGTATATTTTTTGATGCCTCAACCACCGATTTCACTATCTGTTCTTTTACAAAAGCCAGATATTTTTTATCGACACCGCTTTTAAAAGGAGTTTTTCCCCAAAGCCCAAGCAAATCGGCAGCTTCGTGCGTATGTGTTGAAGCGATTAAAGCATATGTAATTCCAGCATCCGGCGGAAACATTTTACGAACATCAACAACGTCGTCGTTCATAAAACCAATGGCATCGAGAATTACAATTGCCAACCGGGTTTTTCCATCGTCAATAACCATGGTTCTTGCCCAAACATCGTCATGAACTCCGTTTGCAGGTTTGCTGTTACTAAAACCGGCAATCCAGACCGGATCGAATTTCCCGTTTCCATTACCATCGGTAAAAGTATCGCCATCTTTGGGATTGTACTTGTGGTCGTTGTTAGTGTCAGTCCACCTGTCGGGAACCTCGGGAGTAATGGGAACAGCGGCAAAACCTGCCTTCAGTTCAGAAGGCGCTCCACCGGTAATTTTCAGGTCGGCTTTGTAACCCGGATGTCTGTCGGTCATGTTCATAAACATCCAGGCGACCACGGCAGCGATTAAGAGAATCACCACAAAACCTGCAATTTTTGATACTTTTTTCATTTTTTTCTGATTTATTGCTGAATAAATTCTGATTCAATATGTTCTTAATTAATGGTAAAATTAGCTGATATTTCGGTTAACTGTAAATTCTTACCAATACTTTCATTTTTTTTCCAATTGCCAGGCTTCAATTCTCTGCTTCACGTTTTCGCGGATGTTCATCCAGAAAAGATTAATATCGTAAATGTGCAAATCTTTTTTCTTTTCAAGCATTTCGAGTTTTTGCGGGGGAACATCAACCCACAGAATTTTTGAGTTTTGTTCAATCCCGGCAGAAATTGTATTTGGAACATTGCTTTCGAAACCCAGCATGATTCCTTTGTGCAAAGCCGGCGAAGCCCAATCGGTGGAAGTGTTCCAGATTAGCGGGTTTACACAGACTGAATTTTCTTTTTCAGAAGCATTTTTTTTTGGCATTTCACCTTTCAGAAAACTTCGCCATCCTGCGAAACAACCTGTTTGTGCTGGTTTTTCACTGGCCGGAATTGACTTAAATTCTTCGTTTTTAATTTGCCATCCGGGAATGTAAGCGCAAACCAACTGTTGCTGAAGCGGTGTCCCGTCGAAATACTCCTTTAATAACCTGATAGCATGTAAAGCTCCCTGGCTGTGACCGGCAATTATAATCGGGCGGCCATTGTTTTCGTTTTTCAGATAATACTGAAATGCGTCTTTTAAATCGGAATAAGCCAGGTCGAAAGATTCGGTGGCACGCGGTGTTCCCATTTTGTAAAAAACCTCCATGTTGGCCTGTCGGTAACGCGGGGCAAAAACACGACAACTCCCGTTAAAAACCGATGCCTGCAACAAAATGGTTGTTTTATCGATTTCATCGTTTAACTTATTGTCGTTCAGCCATGCATTCCACGATGCAGTGTCCGAATCATTATCATAGATTGTGGGATAAACAAAAAAAACATCGGCCAGAATTTCTCTTTTTTCATCTTTCAGAAAAGCCGGAATCTGGTCGCTGGCATCAGCTTTATGTGGGGAGGCGGCCCAGAAATACAGATTGGAATAATCGGGTGGCGCCGGTGTTTGGGCAAAAATTCCCCCCGAAATCAGAATTAAAAAAGACAGTAAAATCAGTGTTTGTTTCATAATTAAATTGCTTAAAATCATTTCAAATTTAAATGAATCGTTGGTTTCTCCGCCATTTCAAAAACAATTTTACCACCCTGCTGAATTTCTTCATGTGCAAACCACCAGCGGTTTAGCGGCATATCGTTTATCAACACTTTCTGCACATATCTGTTTTCGGGAGAGAAATTTTTTGTTTCGATTTGGAGGATGTTTTCACCCATTTTCAAAGTTGCTTTTTCAAAAATCGGCGCACCAATCTGGTAAACATCCGAACCGGCTACAGGGTAAAATCCCAGTGAACTGAAAACATACCATGCCGACAAAGTTCCTGCATCATTATCTCCATCCATTCCGTCGTAACCGCTGCCGTATTTGTTTTCCAGAATCCAGCGCACCCATTTTTGGGTGAGGTCAGGGCGGCCGGCAGAATTAAACAGATAAGCGGCATGAATATCGGGTTCGTTTCCGTGCCAGTAATATGAACCGGGAGTCCAGTGCCCCCTTTTCGGGTTCGACTTTTCAAAAAAATCATTGAGTTCGTTTACAAAATATGTCTTATCCCTGAAAAGCGAGATTAATCCGGGGGCATCGAAAAACACTGCCCAGCGCCATTGCAATGCAGTGCCTTCCACATAATCGTCAGTGTATTCTTTGTTTTTATCGAGATAAGTAAGTAAAAGCGGATCAAATTTTTCCTGAAAGCTGCCATCGGCATTCCGTGGATGAAAATACTGTGTTTCCGGGTTCCATACGTTCCGGTAATATTGTGCGCGTTCTGCGAATAAAAGTGCATCGTCCTTTTTTCCCAAAGAGGCAGCGAGTTTTGCAATGGCATCGTCGGCCCATGCATATTCTATGGTTTTGCTCACCGCTTCGCCCATAGAATCGGCGGGACAATACCTGTATTTCATAAACTCCTGAATGCCGCTGCGCGGTTTAAAGCCTTTTTCAGGAATATCAATTCCCAGCGCTGCTTTTTTCATGGCGGTGTAAGCTGTTTCCACATCAAAATTTCGGATGTTTTTTTGCCATGCCTCCGAAATCACAATATCGGCAGAGGCGCCCAGCATGGAGCCGGTGTAGCCTGTTCCCGATGGCCAGCGTGGAAGCACTCCGCCTTGTTCCGCCATTTTTACCAGCGAAACCATCATATCGCGCTGTTCTTCAGGCAAAATCAGTGTAAAAAGCGGATGCGTCGTGCGAAAAGTATCCCAAAGCGACATGTCGGTAAAATAACGGAAACCTTTGGCTTTGTGTACTTTTTTATCAAATCCGGTGTATTCACGGTTGACATCGTTAAATACAGTCGGCATTTGCAACGACTGGTAAAGCATTGTATAAAATATTTTGTTCTGTTCAACAGTGGCGTCTTCGATTTTGATGAGTGAAAGTTTTTCTTCCCAGGCTTGTTTTGCTATTTCAACAACATCACTGAAATCCGAATTTCCAATTTCAGCTTCCAGGTTTTCGCGTGCATTTTCGTAGCTCACATACGAAATGGCCAGTTTCAGTTCAATAGTTACGTCTTTGGTTAATCCTTCAAAAACGCAATCAATCCCCAGAGTATCAGCCATTAAGTCAGAAATATTTTCGGATTTTCCGTTTGACGACCAAAGTGTATGAGATGTAAAAGGCCTGCTGAACCGCGCCGCGAAATAAACTTTCAATCCGCCGTACCGCGATGCAAAATTCCCAAAAGTGCGGACAGCGCCTGTGATTTCGCCGTTTTCCGCAACATGAACTTCGCCTTCGGCGGTTTTTCCCTTGCCCAGCGAACTGGAAACATCAATTAAAATGTGCGGTGTTTCCTTTCCCGAAAAAGTGTAAAGGTGAACACCCACCCGTTCGGTTGCAGTAAGTTCGGCCAAAATATTTTGTTTGTGAAAGTAAACGGCATAATAGCCCGGAAATGTAATTTCGTTTTCGTGTTTAAAGCAATTGTATTTACCTTTAAGATAGTTTTGCAGACTTTTATCGCCCGCTGAAGGTGCAACCCTGAAATGGCCTCCATCCCAGGCGCCGGTTCCAATGAGCCGCGTGTGGCTGAACCCCATGATGTGGTTATCGGCATAATAATAACCGCCTGTGCTGACGGTGCTTTCATTAAAAAAATCTTTCCCGAGAAAAAACCGGGTATCGGGGCTTAACCTCACCATACCAAATGGCAATGTTGCGCCTGGAATATTATCTCCGCCCGTGTATGCCGGAAAACCGCCTGCACCGATAAACGGGTTCACCCATTTTCCGATTTCGCCGGCCTGAAAAGCAACCTTTAACTTACCTGGTGTTTGCGATACCGTGAGTTGATATCGGAGATAAATTGAAAAAATTATGGTTAAAGCTGTTGCAAGCAAGGCAAGCAACGAGAGCAATAAATATTTAATAATCCGTTTAATCATTTTCTGAAAATCCTGAAATATGCCGTCAATCCAGAAACAATCAGCAAAACAGAACCTGCAAGAAACAAAATTCTGAAGTATTCGGGATAAATTTCTGTAAAATCTTCAACCTGCTGATTTCGCAGAACATAAACCACTCCGAGCCCGATTAAAAAGATTGAAGCAACAAATCCTGCAACCGGAATAACCTTCTGACAAGCCAATTTCTCTTTCAAATCAGGATTTGTGCTTACTTTGTTGTATATCATCGTAAAAAGAAGAATCCAGCAAATCCACGAAAGTACATGTAAAAGGTTTAGTGTCCTGAAATAATTGAACAATGTTACAAGCGTTTGCAGGAACAGGTTTTTCTTTTTGTAATAAGGTCTGTCGTTCAGCAAAAGCACTTTCAGTTTGCTTTGGTCCCGGGTTTTGATGATGTTCAGAATCGCTTCCTCTTTCGCCTGAAAATTTTTGTCTTTCCAATCCGGAATTTTAAAGGCATTCCATATGGTACAGGCGCTGCCGTAACCATGAAAATCGACGCCGCCGTTCATAATCAGTCCGTTGTTTTCGCAGAAAGTTTTAATCCTGTGGTAAACTTCGCGGTTGTAGCGCTTATCTTCTGCGGTGTTTTCAATTTCGAAACCATCGGCGCCCAAATTACGGTAATATTCAAGTGTTTTGTGCTCGCCGTCGAACCAGTGGTTGACAATAATGGCGGCCCCTTCAGCACATGCTTTGGCCACCACCACCGAATCGGATAATCCTTTGGTACTGAAATCGGTTTTCAGCCCAAGCAAACTTAAATGATTACTTCCCGAAAACTCCTCGCCGCAAAAAACCACGGGCTCGCAGGGAAACGCTTTGTCTCTCCTTGAATTCACAAAATCAAGCGTTTGTGTGTGGTTGTTGTGGTCGGTAATAAAAAATGCTTCAAAACCATTGCGCTGGTGCCATTTCACAAGGCGTTCCTGCGACATCATTCCATCGTGGCTGAATTCGGTGTGCGAATGGGTGTTAACCAATACCCAGCCGGTGTTTTTGTTTACAATCCTGTCGTTGGGTAGAGGAATAAAAAAGACAACCACAAAAAGGGCAAACCAAATTCCGGTTAAAATGGGCAGATTAACAAGCTGCTGAAACAGAAACCTTTTACGTTTTTTCCTTTCTTTTATCAGTGTGTATGCAGCAAAAATTAAAAGTATCAAGTAAATCGCATGTTTCAATTCTTCAACGGCATAAAACGAACGGTTGAAATAAAGTAAAACGCCAAGTACAGGTTCAAACAACGTCCGCCAATAGTTGGATTGAATTCCGAAACCCGCTTCCGGCTTCAGTATGAGTGCGTTTTCGATGTGTGCCGGATAATGAAAAATGAATGCGGTTCCGGCAATTAACCCAATCAGCACAAGGGGAAATTTTATTTTATTGTTCATTTTTGTTGTTTTCAATTTGAAATTTAATTTCAAAATCCAAACAAATAAACATTTCATTTTGCATTTAAACTTCCTGAATTTTATTAACAATAGGAATTATTTTAACCTGAGATGAAACTCGTTAATAAATCAGGGTCACTGATAAAACTTATCTGAAAAATTCGTAACTTATTCAAAATGAATTTGTTGTAAAATATATTTTCAAAAATCAAGCAGATAGG
>JBBIVS010000059.1:8508-8766 GCA_037439605.1 Draconibacterium sp.
TAATTAAAAATCAACTGTTTGTTACAACAGTTGCATCATTTGTGATTTCAGTGTTAGACCCCAACCTGTTGCCTGCAGTAACTTTACCTCAGAAATTTAAATGGCAACAGGATAAGGAAATAAATAAAAAATGATGTTCAACTTAAAATTAAAGACGATGAAAACAAATGTGATTTTTTTGGTTTGCATGTTAATTGCTGCCTTCAGTGAAGCCCAAATTCAGCCGGATGAATTTAAAAATGAGCTGATTGAAAACGA
>JBBIVS010000059.1:8795-11306 GCA_037439605.1 Draconibacterium sp.
AACAATACAACCCAGGGAGAATGTGTTAAATCGATCGATGAGTTCCTTCGCCAAAACGTGGTTTATCCCGTTGAATCAAAAAATTGCGGGTATTATGGCACTGAACTGGTGAAATTCAGGATATCGCCGACTGGTGAAATTTCACATTTCGACATAATAAACAGTGTATGTAAAAAAATGGACGAAGAAGTAATAAAGGCATTGAAAATGACCGTTGGAATGTGGATTCCGGCAACCGTAAACAGTAAGCCGGTTGCAATGGATGTTGAGGTTTCGGTGGTTTTCGCCCTTCACCCTTCAACCGATTTTGTTGTACTGGCAAAAGACTATCTGAAACATGGAAACAGATACCTGTTCGAAAAAAACAATCCCAAAAAAGCGATAAAGTATTATGATTTGGGTGTAAACCTATTGCCAAACAACGAGACTTTGCTGGCAGTTCGCGGATTATGTAATTATGAACTGGGTGACGAAAAGAGTGCCTGCTGCGATTGGGAAAGACTAAAAATTATTGCAGAAAGAAATAACAAATTAACAGAAACGGAAAATCTCGCCTTAAGCTTCAATTCCATGAAGGGCTATCATGAAATGATGAAAACAATTAACAGGTAAAAAACCGCCAGGTTGAGCAGGGTGTATCACAAACCGAAAGACCTGCTGTCCCCGCGACAGTAGGTTTTTTGTTGTCTTATCTATTTATAATCATGGTACGGGTAAAAAAGCCTGCAAAGTGTTCTTTTTCTGACAGTTGCACTCATTATTTACTTTGGGGCATAATGATATGATTCTCCCCAGACAGTTATCGCCCCGGGATAGGTGGATTTTTTCAATCCAGCGTAATTTAATCCAAGATATTCATCGCCGCCCCAGAAAGGCAGCCTGTTCCAAGCGGTGTGCCCCAATTCCAATTCGTTGCCTGGCATTACCAGTTTCGGGTTGAAACCTTTTACTATCCGCATAATATCCATGGTCCCTGCGTTGGGAATTAAAACATCAACTTTGTGATTTTTCCCAACTTTGTCAATCCATTCCCAGTCAACCATAAAATCCCCTTCGTTAATCTGATCGCCTTTGCGCACCAGCGTAATATCCTCGGGGGTTTTCACCCAATAAACATTGTTGTCGATTGATTTCATTTGATGGCCAGGAAAAACAATCAAATCAATAACGGCTGACTTAAGTTTCAGCTTATGGATTTTTTCCTGATTTCGCTCCAAATGAATGATTTGTGAAAAGACAGGTTCGTTTTTCCACACGCTTTCGTTTGTAACCACCGGCAATCCAAGCGAAATAAATTGTTGTGCCACAGCCATTTCAGCATGATCCTGATGACGATGAGTGATGAGCAATGCATCGCATTGCCGCGCCAGCCGTTCAATTTGCCCTGGAGTCATGGCAAAATCAGCAGAGCCGGAAGTTATTCCGCTCACCAAATCGAAAGCGATGGTCACTGATTTTGTACGCGCAATAAAAGCCATATCGTAAATTTTCCAAATTCTAACGCCTTTTTCCACTTTTTCTGTTTCCAGTTCGCGAATCACCTTATCCACCTGACCCCTGAAATATTTCTGAACCGGTTTCCGGAAAGCCGCGTGATGCTCATGTAAAAAAGCATCCAAAAGTAATTTGGCCATTCCATGTTCGCGGGCTTCGGGAAACGGCGCCGGTGGAAACTGGTTCAGCAAAACATTCACCGTATCTAAAAATAATTTGGCCTACCTGTCGTGATAATCGTTGTCTTCTTGACTTAACTGCGAATCGGGTTTTCCCCCACCCTGTTTTTTGTCGTAAACCTGTGCGGGTAAATTTACTGATGCACAAAGCAGAAACGAGAAAACAATAAAATTCAATACTTTGTTTGTATCATCATTTTTTAGCTAATCTTTAAATTCCTGTTAAACAACAAAGTAATTCTTTGCCCGGTTGTAAAACTTCCGCTATTTTATTCACTTCCTGTTCTATTTTAACCCGGGGGAATAATCTTTAACCGGTTTTGTTCAAAACTGTACTTCTTGAAAAGTACAAAAACTTAGTGAAACTTAGTGGCTTTGTGTCTTAGTGGCGAAAACTTCTCTTGCCACAAAGCCACCAAGTCACTAAAAATTCACAAAGAGATTCTTCGTGTACCTTTGTGTTTTAGTGCCTTTACGGCTATTTTATCAGGTACTTTATTTTTCCTTTTTTTAGGTTTTGCAATTAATCATGTATTTTGACTAAAATTCAGGAAGCATTTCAGTTTTGAAATTATTTCCTTTAACTTTCTGAAATCCACAAAAAATAAACTTCACCGACAATGAAAATGACACATCATTCTGAACTCTTAAAACTTAAACGCTGGAACACCCCAACCATTTATAACGGCTGGGAACAAATTACAAAATCGGATGCCGGAAAAGACGGATTTAACCTTGAAGAAACCACCGATTTTATGCCACACATGGGGCCAATGGTTGGTTATGCTGTAACCCTCATTATTCAACCCGGCAACCCTGTACACAAACAAAAACCGGG
>JBBIVS010000060.1:0-11292 GCA_037439605.1 Draconibacterium sp.
TGGCTTTCAGAACTGATTCCATGACCTGATTTTTGCTGAAATGCTGATGAATGGTTTGCAAACTTGTTCCGGAAGAATATGGATTCAGTTGGTGAGCTTCTTTTAAAGCGTAATAAGCTGCCCTTGGAAACAACTGGTAAAATCCTTTTGAATTGGTGGGTCCCTTGGCGCATATTCCGAACCACTCTTCATTCATATTGTTTTCCTTTGGGTCAAAATCGTAAAGGTAACCACCGTTTACCCATGATGCATGAGTATCGTGAACGTCCAGATTCTTCGTTTGGCCGAATTTCCACCATCCATCGCTGAACTGAAAGGTAAAACCACCTAATGAATTACCTGCTTTTCCCAGACCAGCGGCATTTTCGTAAATTTCCTTCCAGTTGGCCACATCATACATGGCCTGTTCTTTCTGGGCTTCTTCCATAGTAATGGCATTAAAGGCATCAGCTCCGAATTCAGTAAGTAAAACTGGTTTTCCATATCCATTTCTAACACTGTCATATAAATTTGTAAACGAAATACCGCGGTAAACATTGATACCTAAAATATCCACGTCTTTACATTCCTCTTTAATTATGTTGAGAAACAATAAATCGCCGTTACAAATAGATATGGGGTGGTTTGGGTCAATTGATTTCATTTCAATTGCAGCCTCATTGAATAATTTGTACATGTAACGGGCCCTATGTGTTGATTCCCTGTCTTCCGCAGGAATATCCTCTGTTTCAGCGCCTTCCCAGAAAAGCCCGTAGTTGTTTTCGTTGCCAAGCAGGTATAAAAGCAGTCCCGGGGTATTTTTGTATTGTCCCGCAAGCTCTTTCACTTCTCTCAGAAGAAGTTCTTTTGTGCGCGGGTCAGAATACTCCGTATTTGGCACCCAGGCTCCATCGAGTGTAAGTCCGTAACGCCCAAATGAGTGATTTAGCATGGTGTAAATGCCATACGTTTCATATATATACGTTATCCATTTAGGCTGAATACCGGTATAAACACGAATGGCGTTTACATTCATGTTTTTCAGCAGCGACATCTCGTCGTCGAGCGCTTTTTTAATAAAATCATCGGGTTGATTCCATAAACTGTATGAAAAATTTGTGCCAATAGGGAAATAATCCCAGTTCATACCATTTACCATAAATGGGGCTCCATTAACCTGAAGCCTCCATCCATCCTCATTTTTTTCCACACCTACCCTGTTAGTCTGAGCAAACAGGGTAATAGTAAAGCTTAGAAAAACTTGCAACAAGATAAATTGTTTCATTTGATATAATTTTTGAATTGATTTAATTATAGTATCAATGACTAATTGTTAAATATCGTCATATTTCCTGTTAAATCCTAATATACATTTACTTTACTTACCCCTGTAAATTATTTTTTTTACAATTTGATATTCACATAAAAACTTGTTTATTAGGTCTTTATGAAAATATTGCGTTATTATGGAAGATTATTTGTTTTAATCAATGTATATGATTTGTATATATTGGATTAATTAAAATATCGGACAGTGATTGTTGTTTTAGGGCATTAGAAGAACAAAATCACATTTTATAATGACAGAAAAATTATCGAAATATTAAACGTTGAAAAAGTAACCTTCAGTAACCTGAACCGTTCAAAATCATAAAAAGATTTTGAATGAACTGGTTTTCTCTAAGAATATTCGAATTGCGATTTTGGCTTTTAGCGCCGCCGGTATTTGCATTTGTAATGGGTTGCAACGCCCAGGATGACGACAAATTCAATGGTCAGCGAATGCAAATGGTTGAACGGCAGATAAAATCAAGAGGAGTTACTGACAAAGCAACACTGGATGCCTGCCGAAAAGTGCCGCGCCACAGGTTTGTTTTGCCGCAATACATCAATTCAGCATACGGCGATTCGCCATTACCCATCGAAGAAGGGCAAACCATTTCGCAACCATACATTGTAGCCTTTATGACCGAAGCGCTGAACCTGAAAACTACCGATAAAGTGCTTGAAATCGGTACCGGGTCGGGCTACCAGGCCGCTATTTTAGCCGAAATCTGCGACTCTGTTTTTACCATCGAAATTTTTCCAAAACTTGGGAACAAAGCAATTGAACTGTTTGCTGAACTCGGTTACAAAAATATTTTCGTTAAAATTGGCGATGGTTACAAAGGCTGGCCAGAACATGCCCCTTTTGACGCCATTATAGTTACATGCGCCCCGTCGAAAATACCTGAACCTTTAAAAAACCAGCTTGCCGAAGGAGGCCGGATGATAATTCCGGTAGATGACCTGTATGGCCAGTCGTTGATTCTGTTAGAAAAGCGAAAAGGAAAATTACGTGAGGAAAAAGTACTACCTGTCAGGTTTGTCCCGATGATAAATGAGAGTGGGAAAGAATACTGATAGATTTTCACACCTTTTTCAGCCCAAAATCCTTATCCACTTTTATCAGTTTTGCCATGATAAATCCGGGAATGGTGCAAATCATAACCCAAATGAAAAAATGCTGGTAACCAAGCAATTCCTGTAACCAGCCTGAAGCCATTCCCGGAAGCATCATTCCAAGCGCCATAATTCCGGTACTGAATGCGTAATGCGCTGTTTTGTAAGGCCCTGCTGAAACATAAAGCATGTATAGCGTATATGCGGTAAACCCAAAACCATAACCCAACTGTTCAACGGCGACAGCGCCAAGAATCATCCAGTATTCCGATGGTTGAACGTAAGAGAGGTACACATAAACCAGATTGGGAAGGTTGATCGAACAAACAAAAATCCACAACAATTTATTAAATCCGTATTTTGAAGCCAGCCAGCCGCCTGAGATTCCGCCAATCATTAATGCAATTATTCCTATTGTTCCGTAAACAAATCCTACCTGTGCAGTGGTTAGTCCCAATCCTCCGGTTTCAACCGGGTCGAGTAAAAAAGGTGATGCCATTTTGCCAAGTTGCGCTTCGCCAAGCCGGTATAAAAGGAGGAACCCGAGAATAGTCCAGATTTCCTTTTTTACAAAATAAGCCCTGAATGTTTCGGCAAAACCGGCAAGTATATTTTTTAAGCTTTCCGATGCTTTTTCAATATCTTCATCGGGACGGGGAAGAAAGAATTTGTGATATATGGCGAATAAAACAAAAAGCAAAGCAATAACAGCAAAAGTAAAAGACCATGCCAGTGGAATGTTTTTACCGTTTTCAGGATTTCCCAAAAGTGTTGAATTTTCGAGAAACCCGGCCAGAATAACCAGTATTCCCTGACCGGTAATCATTGCCAGCCTGTAAAATGTATTGCGGATTCCCACGAAAAACGCCTGCTGGTTTTGGTTCAAACCCATCATGTAAAATCCGTCAACAGCAATATCGTGGGTAGCCGAACTAAATGCAAGCAACCACAAAAAAGCCAGCGATCCCTGGAAAAAAAAGGAAGTTGGAAGCGTAAAAGCAACCCCGGCCAAGCCGGCGCCAATAAACAACTGCATCGAAACAATCCACCAGCGTTTGGTTTTAAACAGTTCAACCAGCGGGCTCCAGAATGGTTTGATAACCCAGGGAAGATAGAGCCAGCTTGTGTAAAAGGCAATATCTGTGTTAGGGATATTCAGCCGTTTGTACATGATTACCGAAACAGTCATTACAACAATGTATGGCATTCCTTCGGCAAAATAAACGGTAGGCAACCACAGCCATGGGTTTCGGTTTTTTGGTTGATTGTTTTTCATTTTAAAGCATTTCAGAAATTCAGCAGTAAAAAATTAGTCCTTTACAAGCAAAATGAATTTTAAAAAATTATAATCACCATTGCCGACCCAAGGTGGGCTCATTGAAATGATGCCGGTTTGGTTTAAACACTTACCGATACAATTGCAAAAACAAAATCAGAAATCTTCTGACAGAAATTTATTTATCAAAACCTGATGAGCCCCGAAAGCGAATTACAAGAAATCGCAACATTGGGAGTGAGTTAAGTTATTTCTTTTACACTTTCCTGCAGCGATTCAATCCAATTTAAAAAAATGGGACTGACTAAAAAAGCAAAATTTTAGTCAGCCCCAATTCAGGTATTATTTTCCCGGAATACTTTCCAGCGTGGCCACCAGAAAATCCCAAAATTTCTGCACGGTTTCAATATTTACTTTTTCGTCGGGAGAGTGCGGAAAGCGAATGGTTGGGCCAAAGGAAATCATATCCCAGTGAGGATAATTTCCACCGAGGATTCCACATTCAAGACCGGCATGAATGGCCTTTATTTCAGGGATTCTGCCAAAATTTTTATTGTAAACATCCTGCATGGTTTTCAAAATTGCCGAGTCCATGTTTGGTTTCCAGCCCGGGTAACCGCCCGAAAGTTTAACTTCGGCGCCGGCAAGTTCAAAAACAGCTTTAATCCTTGTCCCCAGTTCTTCCTTTGCCGAGTCAACCGAGCTGCGCATTAAACATGCAGCCGTTATTGTCTTCTTTTTGACATCCGATTTTACAATTGCCAGGTTTGAAGAGGTTTCCACAAGTCCTTCCATGCTGTCGCTCATACGGATTACCGCATTGGGGCAGGCAATAATTGCTGCTGTTAGTCTCTTTTGAGTTTTCTTATCGATGATTGTTTTTGGCGGTTTCGCCTTTTCAAGTGTAACTGTTAATGTCGGTTCTGTAACCGCAAGTTCATTTTTGATAACAGCAGTTAATTCTTCCACCATTTTAACCAGTTTTTTTGCATTTCCCTTTTTCACTGCGAGAGTTCCAAAAGCCTCGCGTGGAATGGCATTACGCAAACTTCCGCCTTCGATGTTAGCCAACCTGGCCCCAAATTGTTCATATGCAGCATTCAGAATCCTGAAATACACTTTAATCGCGTTTCCCCTGCCCAAAACAATATCAATACCCGAGTGTCCGCCTTTCATACCGGTAACACTCAGTTTCATTCCAACCTGATTTTTAGCTGTTTTCTTTTCAGCATATTTAAATTTACAGGCAACATCTTCGCCTCCAGCGCAACCCACATAAAGTTCGCCTTCGTCTTCTGAATCCATGTTGATGAGAATTTCGCCATTCAGCAAACCTGGTTTTAACCCGTTGGCACCACCCATACCTGTTTCTTCGGTGGCAGTCAGTAAAACCTCAACCGGACCATGTTTGATTTTGTCAGATGCCAGCACCGCCATAGCTGCTGAAACACCAATTCCATTGTCGGAACCCAGTGTTGTCCCGTTTGCTTTCACCCATTCGCCATCAATAACTGCTTCAATCGGGTCAGTTTCGAAATTGTGCTCCTTGTCGCTGTTTTTTTGAGGTACCATATCGAGGTGTCCCTGTAAAATAACGCCTTTCATGTTTTCTTTTCCGGGAGTCGCCAGTTTGCGAATAATCACATTTCCCACTTCGTCTTTAAACGTTGCAAGGCCAAGGTTTTTACCAAAGTTTACCGCCCATTCCTGAATTTTTTCTTCGTGGTTCGAAGGACGCGGAATTTGAAGCATCTGATCGAAAATACTCCAGATTTCAACTGGTTTAATTTCTTTTATTGCAGTCATTTTAAATTTGTTTTTAATTTACGTTATTAATTTCTGTTTTTACCGGAAGTCCGAAGTCAGGCGACCGAAGTATAAATCACTAACGCCTTCCGGCTCCTTATTACCGGCATTATTTATTTTTTTATGTTGGGCAGTTCAAGACCATATCCTTTTTTCAGGTCCTCAGCTTTCAGTAAAATAGAAAATAACAGTGCAAGAACTCCAAAACCTGTAAATATCATCATTGGCAAAGTACAGTTGTATGTGTTAACAGTAAGTCCGTCTCTAACCACTTGTCCTGTAATGCAATATTTTTCGAGAACCCAGCCAATGAGCGCAGGTACACCCATTAATCCCCAGTTCTGAACCCAGAAAATGAGTGCATAAGCAGTGCCCAGTTGTTTTTCGGGAATGATTTTTGGCACCGAAGGCCACATTGCAGAAGGTACAAGCGAAAATCCAACTCCCAATATCAGGATAAGCAAAACAGCAATAAACCAATGGTGCAGAAACGGAACTGAAAACAACGCATGAACTGTAATAATCAATAATGAACCTATCATCATAATAGTTGCCCCTTTACCTTTTCTGTCGTAAAGGTTGCCAAAAAAAGGAGTAAGTATGATTGTTCCAAAAGGCAGCATCGACGGGATTGTTCCGGCTAATTCCTCATTAACGCCAAATTTGTTTATCATTAAATCTGTTGCAAATTTCAGAAAAGGGAAAACAGCCGAATAAAACAAAACGCAAAGGAAAGCAATATACCACCATCCCTTATTGGTAATTATCTGCAGGATATCCGACAGTTTAAATGCATCTTCTTCCACTTGTGCTGCAGTTTTTTGAACTTCTGATGCATCCAGTTTTTTATCCATAAACATGTACATGATAAACGAAAGAAGTCCGATGCAAAGTAAGATTAAACCAAGCAAAATTGGCCTTGAAACATCAATTACCCCAAATGCTTTGGCAATTGGCACCGAAGTTGCAATTGCAAGTCCGGTTCCCATACGGGCAGTTGCCATTTCGAGCCCCATTGCCAGCGCAAGTTCTTTTCCCTTAAACCATTTATATATAATTTTTGAGACTGTGATACCGGTCACTTCGATACCAACTGCGAAAATGGCAAAACCAAATCCAGCAATAAAAACCTGGGCAGGCGCTTCAAATGTGAGTATGTTCCATACTTTTCCATCGAGTGCATGTGTGGAAACTGCCCAATATTTTATGGCTGTCCCGATTACCATAATGGTTGTAGCCATTAAACCTGTGAACCTGACACCCATCTTATCCAGAATAATTCCGCCAATTATCAGCATTCCAAGGAAAACATTGAACCAACCGTAGGCGCTGTTAAAAAAGCCAAAATCGGAGCTGCTCCAGCTCAATTTTCCCTCCAGTAAGCCCTTTAAAGGTGCAACAACATCGGTTAAATAATAGCCGCAAAGCATTGTAAAAGCAACTACCGCGAGGGCAGTCCACCTTGCTGCTGCAGATTCGCGCAGTGATTTTCTGATAACTTCCATCTGATTTATTTTATACTATATTTTTAAGTTTATGATTAGCCAAATACTTTTTGATTATTGCCTTATTTTTTTTGGATACTTTTTATTGCCCCGGTTTCCGGGTTATATTCTATGGAATAATCTCCGGTAAGCATATCTTCGGGGACAGGGGCAACGGAGCCAAACTGGGCAATTGTAGTGCGGGCGGTTGCAATTATATTCATGTCGGCTAACAATTTTACCGTCGCACGACCGGGAATTCTGTAATAAACCCCGCTATGACCCGCCGATGGATTATCAGATTTAACCATTCCCGAGTATTTCTGCGAAAGATCCTTATCAATCTCAAATTCAATCATTACAGGTTTCCCTGATAAATCGTTGGCCGGAACAATTCCGTTTTCTTCCGAAACCCTGAAAATTGCTTCACTTCTACCACTGCTTTTCGGCACATAATCGAAACTGAATGTTTCCTTATCATAAACCGATCGACCCACGAATAAACCAAGGTAAACTTCTTCAGTTTTTCTTAACTCTTCAAGACTAACTTTATATGCTTCGCCATCAGGGTGAAATTCGTCAACTAACCCGGCAGCAATTTCGTACTGAATCCGGCGGGAATCAAGCACACGCTGGGCTGCCTTGCCAATTTTCTGTTCTTCGGGCAATTTTACGGGCCGGTAACCATTGTTTTCATCGACGGCGGTAAATAAAGGCGTATCGGTAAAAAATTCAAAATAACTCCTATCCTCAAATTTCTTCTTTTGGCCTACCCTGTTTGTAACAACCTCATCTTTTTTATCAGCGCTTTTACCAGAGTTAATCCCTGCCATGCACCCATCTGCCGAAAGGCTGACCAAACCGGCGCCGGCGCCCATCGCTTTGTATGCCTGTTCCGGATCAGGTTCGGCAAATATTTCAATTTTAATGTCTTCAATAACCCAGTTTACGGCAGCTTTTGTCTTTACATTTTTGATGCCCAGTAATTGCTCGGCATAAGCAGCATAAGGACCCGGCTGAAAAGTTTCTTTTACCGCTTTAACGGTAACCCTGACCCCCGTGCGTGGAAGCGAATAAACCACCCCCTCTGTGAAAGCCGGTGTTGCAACTTCATCCTTTTTGCGTTGCCCATAAACCGGCATAATCATAATAATTCCAATAATTAATGCTAAATACTTCATATAGTTTACTTTTTCTTAAAAACCCAAATGTATTAAAATTATTATTTTGAAACGGGGTTTAAAGCGATAAAAGCTTTCCCGAGATAGTCGATAATGTCGCCGGCCACAAGCGAAAATTCTGATTTTTTTTCAGCCGCAAAATCGCCTGCCAAACCATGAAGAAAAACTCCGGCCAGCGCTGCATTTTCGGGTGTTATACCCTGTGCAAGCAGTCCAAGAATAATACCTGTTAAAACATCCCCGCTGCCGGCAGTTGCCATTCCCGGATTTCCTGTGGAATTAAAAAACAGTTTTCCTTCGGGTGTTGAAACAGAAGTAAAAGCCCCTTTTAAAACCACAATTACCTTGTATTTTTTTGAAAATTTAATCTGCTTTTGCACACGTAAGTATGAATTTTCAGCATCGCCAACCAACCGTCTGAATTCGCCCGGATGCGGGGTTAGTATCGAATTCGAGGGAAGTTTATCAAGTAAAGTTTTGTCTTCAGCCAGGATGTTAAGCGCATCGGCATCGACAACAAGCGGCGCCTTCGATTTTTCGAATAATTCGATTAAAGCCCTTTTGGTATTGGTTTTCCGGTTAATGCCGGGGCCCACTCCCACTGCTGAAAATGCTTTTAAATCGGGGAATTCGGTAAAAATTGAATCATGCTGATCAACACTTGCCATCGCTTCGGGTACGGCTGTTTGAATAATTGAATAGCCAAAATGAGGAACGTGAGTGGTAAGTAAACCAGTTCCGGCACGCAAACATGCTCTCGACGCCAAAACAGCAGCGCCCATTTTTCCGTAACTGCCGGCTATCAGCAACGCATGTCCGTAAGTTCCCTTGTGCCCAAACTTCGCCCTTTTCTGAATAATCCGTTGAATTTCTTCTTTTTCAGTAAGAAAAAAATCAGTTTGTGAATTTGCAATTCCTTCAGGATGCAAACGAATGGGCAGTATTTCCCAAACGCCTGTGTATTTTTCGTTTTCAGCAAAGAAGAAACTGATTTTGGGGAATTGAAATGTAAGCGTAAAATCAGCGTGAATTATGTTTTCAGAAATATTCACTGTATTGTCCTCGCCCATTAATCCGCTGGGAATATCAATAGAAACTACGGTATTTTTAGTGGTCACCCGACTTTGAGTCGGGTGACCACTAAATTTGACAGCATTGATTTTCTGCACAATCTCAGCCGGTAAACCTTCGAGAGGTCGGGAAAGTCCTGAGCCAAACAATCCGTCGATTAATAAATCGTTTTGGCCAATTTCAGGAAAGTCGGCAATTGAAGAAATTTTCGAAAGTTTTACTTTTCCCTGTTCCTCTAACTGCTGCCAGTTAAATGCAGGCGAACCTTTTAACGGTTTTACTGAATCCATTAACCAAACTTCGCAAATAAAATCCAAATCAGCCATTTGCCGGGCAATTGCCAGTGCATCGCCGCCATTGTTTCCTGGCCCGGCAAAAAATATCATTTTGTTTTCAGTTGAAAATCGATTTGCCAGCCAACCTGTAATTTGCAGAGAAGCACGCTCCATCAAATCAATGTTGGCAACAGGTTCGTTTTCAATGGTGTATTTATCGAGTGAGGCAATTTGTTTTGTGGTGAAGAGTTTCATAATTCCAAAAATTTGACGGAATGCAGAAGCCTGAAATATTTTTACAACAACCAAAGCTTACTGACCAACCATACTTGAATGTGCTAATTTAGGAATATTTTGCTGTTTTCAGTGATTTTTATCAAGTTGCCGGAGTGCAAAAGATTTTTATATTTGCCATTTCACTAAAAATTGAATATCAAATTAATAAAACGTAAAAGAGTATGTTTAAAGATCATCCAAAAGGTTTATTTGTGGCCTTCTTCTCGAATATGGGGGAGCGCTTTGGGTTTTACACCATGATGGCAATTCTGGTACTGTTCCTTCAGGCCAAATACGGGCTTACTGAAGCACAGGCCGGCGGGTATTACAGTTGGTTTTATTTTGGTATTTACGCGCTGGCGCTGGTTGGCGGTATTATTGCCGATGCCACCCGCAAGTATAAATTTGTTATTTTAACGGGAATCATTGTTATGTTTGGTGGTTACGTGGTTATGGCAATCCCCGGGAACCCGCTTGCAATAACACTTATCGGGTTATTTACCATAGCACTTGGCAACGGGCTGTTCAAAGGTAACCTACAGGCAGTGGTTGGTCAAATGTACGATAATCCGCAATACTCGAAAGTGCGCGACACCGCCTTTATGATTTTTTACATGGGCATTAACATCGGGGCATTTTTTGCACCTTTTGTTGCCAACGGAATCCGTAACTGGTTTCTGCGGTCGCAGGGTTATTTGCACGACGGAAGTTTGCCGGCCATTTGCCATGCATATACCAACGGAAACCTTGAAGATGTTACAAAATTCCAGGAACTGGCCAACCATGTTTCAGGCAAAACAATTACCGACCTTGGCGCATTTGCCACCGAATACATCAATGTGTTTTCGAAAGGGTACAATTATGCATTTGGAATAGCAGCGGGCGCTATGGTAATTTCGCTGCTGGTTTACATCACTTTCAATAAATTTCTGCCAACTGTTGGCAAAGTTGCAAAAGCCGAAAATAAGGATGGCGCAAAAACCAATGCCATGAGTTTTCTGCTGGCAGCCGGTTTAATGGTCACCACTTCGGTTATTTTTTATTTCGTGATGAATGACGTGGCACTGGGCGCTGCTGTTGGGCTTTTTCTTGGTTTTGTTGCAATGATGCTCCAAATTTCGACCAAAGAGGAACGACCGCGTGTTTCATCGCTGATACTCGTATTTTTTGTGGTTATTTTCTTTTGGATGTCGTTCCATCAAAACGGTTTGACAATGACTTTCTTCGCCCGCGATTATACTGTAAAAGAAGTAGCGCCATTTACAAATGTATTTTTCAATTTAAGTTCCCTGCTTACTTTCATTGGAACCATTGCCGGTATCGTTTTGCTTTTTAACAAAAAAACCAGTAATAAACTGATTGGGGTTGCTATGACGCTTGTTTTTGGAGGTTTAACCTGGTACCTTGTGTCCGGCTTCGAAAGCTCAAACCCAATTGCGCCCGAAGTTTTTCAATCGTTTAACCCGTTATTTATCGTGGCATTAACGTTCCCTGTAATGGGA
>JBBIVS010000061.1:0-11258 GCA_037439605.1 Draconibacterium sp.
ACAAAGATGCAACAAACCTTTGGGTATGTCTTACCAAAAACAACTACGACGGCTATTTAAACGTCTATGATCCTTCGCTGAATAATCCGGCTTTGGGAACTGACAATGTAACCGGACCATTTCAAAATCCATCACCAAGTGCTGCATGGACCGCTGAACAAAGGGCATTTAACCTGACTTTGCCAAAACTTAGCCTGACAAATGCACAGTATGGAGCAATACTCAATTTCCAGTTGTGTTTAAGAGAATACAGCCTGGGAATCCATAATTACGCTTATGCAAAAGCGCTGCTCACCAACTCTATTGCAGTTCTTTAAAAAAGATTCATGTAAACCAGTATAAAAAGGCTTCTTTTGAACAAATAGAAGTCTTTTTTATATTAAAATTAAAATTCGATGAAAAAAAGAAGTTTATTCTTGATTTTGGTTCTGTTTACAATTCTGATTTCAGGATGTAAATATAACTTCATTTTGCCCGAAGAAACAGTTGAACCCAACCCTGGCGGAGAACCGGTAAGTTTTTCCAAACAGGTTCAACCCATATTCGATGCAAAATGTATCTCATGCCATAAGGCAGGAGGGACCATGCCCGATTTGACTGCAGCAAATTCCTATTCACAGGTTGTTCCCAAAAATATCGATGCCACACCTGAGAATAGTAAAATATATACTTTTCCGTCGCCAACAACTACTTTGCATGCCTGGAAAAAATATAGTTCTAATGAAGCAAATTTGGTTCTAACATGGATCAAGGAAGGCGCTAAAAATAACTAACCTATTAAAAAGTTGTAGAAATGAAAAAAACAATACTATTCTTACTATTTACAGGACTTGTTTTTAGTTACGCATTTGCACAGGAAGAAGCTGCCCAGGAAACCGAAAGTTATCCTGTAACAACATTCGAAAGCAACTTTCTGGTTGATGATCAGACGACTTTGGTTTTTGATAAAAAAACCCTTGATTTTGCCATTCAGCATAAATTTGGCACGGTTGAAAATGGCATTTCTGACCTGTGGGGGATATATGGAGCCGGCACCAATATCAGGCTTGCGTTGAATTATGTTCCAATAAAACATTTGCAGGTAGGAGCCGGTATTTCAAAAACGAAAATGTTCACTGATGTTAGCGCAAAATACAGCATTCTGCAACAAACCAGCGATAACAAAATGCCTGTAAGCCTTGCTGTTTACGGTGTTGTTGGCATGGATGGCCGCGGTGATGATGCTTTCGAAACAAGCCAGGTTGTTGATACAAAAGGTGAAACACTTCCAAAATCGATAGAATTTATTGATAAGGTTTCCTATTTTTCACAAGTAATAGTAAGCCGTAAGTTCACCGAATGGCTTTCAGTGCAGGGAGGTGCAAGTTTTAGCCATTACAACATGGTGAGCTGGGACGAAAACCATGATTTATTTGGATTACATGCTCTTGGAAGAATAAAAATCAGCCCGCAATCGTCGCTGACATTTAACTATAATCAACCGTTGAAGATTGAATCAATTTCGGAACAAAAAGAAATGCCTGATTATACGCCAACAATTGCGTTAGGATGGCAGATTTCCACATTTACACATGCTTTTCAGTTATATGTCAGCAATGCTTCAAGTATGGTTGCGCAGGAAAACATGATGTTTAACCGGGCTAATTTCGATAAAAGCGGTATTGCCATTGGCTTTACAATTACAAGACTTTGGGCTTTTTAATTTTAAACAGAATTGTGATCTGGTCACAGTGAATTTTTTGGCCTGAAATAATAATAACTTGTAAATAAAATACTTGATTGTAAAAATGGTAATATCAAAAAATACAGGATATTACCATTTTTGTTTAATTGTTTGAACAAATTATGAATAAACTGTTTTTACCCATATTAATTTTTCTTATAACAGCTTGGGGTGCATTAAAGGCACAATCCCATTACGATATAGCAAAAGACCATGTTTGCTTAAAATGTCATGCTTCGCAAATCATTACTTTTCAGAACGAGGTGATCGGGAAAGAGGTAAAGAAGCTGATGAATCCCCTGTATATTCTTGATACTGTAGCAATTAAAGCCAGCGTGCATGGTGCTTTCGATTGCACCGATTGCCATTCATTTGAATATACCACCTATCCGCACGAAGCAAGCTTAAAACTCTCGCCCATGGCAACTTGTCTCGATTGTCACGGAGGAGACCCAACTTATTCCACTTATCAGTTCGACAGAATTGACGAGGAATTTCAAAAGAGTGTACATTTTGAAAAAATTGGTGAAAATTTTAGTTGCGGAGCATGTCACAATCAACACACATATCATCCGACAGCGCGCAATAGCGCCAATGTTCGGGAAATTGTTGAATACAGCAACAGTATGTGCCTATCGTGCCACAATAATATGTCGAGATACCAAATGATGGCAGGGCACGACAATCCTGTAATTGTGCAGGTACACAACTGGCTGCCCAACCAGGAAGTCCATTTTAAAAATATCCGGTGTATCGATTGTCATACAACAATTACAGACACTTTAATGATTTCGCATAATATCAACAAAAAAGAACTTGCCGTTAAAAACTGTGTCGAGTGCCACAATCAGAATTCGTTGTTAAAAGCATCGCTGTATAAATATTCAAATTTACAGGCGCGCAGCGAAGGTTCGGGTTTCAGGACAATTCTTGCAAACGAAGCTTACATTATCGGGGCACAACAGTTTCCATTGTTACGCAAATTAAGTAATATCATTCTTTTGCTTGTATTTGCAGGAATTAGCGTGCATTTCGCATTCAGAAAAATAAAAAAGTAAAATCATGAGTTCAGATAATACCAAATTATATTTTTACCCCTTTTGGCTCAGAATATGGCACGCGTTTAATGCCATTCTGATTATACTGCTGATTATTACAGGAATCTCCATGCAATGGGGCATTCAGGGATCATTTATCAGGTTTCAGCTTGCAATAAACATACATAATATTTCAGGCATCCTTCTTTCGGTTAATTACATTTTTTATTTTATTGCCAATATCAAAACAAAAAATATCCGGTTTTACCTGATTAAACCACAGGGATTTTTAAAGCGGCTCGGCAAACAGGCAAATTATTACATGTTTGGCATGTTTAAAGGTGAGAAAGCGCCCTACCCTCTTTCAGAAAAAAGAAAATTCAACCCACTTCAAAAAATAGCATACGTAGTTGTTATGTACCTGCTTGTGCCGTTTGTTATCATCTCCGGATTTGCACTTTTGTTCCCGGAAATTATTATCGAGGAAGTTTATCACCTCAGCGGAATTTTTGTAACTGCTGTGTTTCACTCAGCAGCAGGTTTTTTCATCTCGGTTTTTTTGATTATTCACTTGTATGTCGCTTCAATAGGAAAATCGCCGGCTGAAAATTTTAAAAGCATTATTAACGGCTGGCATCATATTCATTAGATATTGACCATATTTTAATTAAATAAACTGAAACATGAAATTACCATCGTCATTTAAAAACTGGATATCCATTTCGGGTGCGTTTCTGGCTTTATTTAACCTCGCTTCCATACTTACCTTGTTCATACTAAACATGGCCTTTGGTTTTGGTGGTTCGTACATCGGTCTGTTTATTTACATTATTTTGCCAGGTTTTATGATTATTGGTTTAATACTTATTCCGATAGGAATGAGAATAAACAAGGTAAAAGCCAGAAAAGCCCAAAAGGAAGGAAAGGAATTAAACTGGCCGGTAATCGATTTTAATGTTACAACCACCCGTAACGCAGGGATTATTTTTGCTGTTGGCACGGTATTTTTGCTAATTATATCATCTATAGGAAGTTATGAGGCATTTCATTATACTGAATCAGTTGAATTTTGCGGAAAACTTTGTCACGATGTAATGGAACCGGAATATACTACTTACCACGGTTCGGCACATGAAAGAGTTGCATGTGTAGAATGTCACGTGGGAACTGGCGCCAGCTGGTATGTAAAAAGTAAATTGTCAGGATTGTACCAGGTTTATTCGGTTTTGGCGAAAAAATATCCTCAACCAATCCCTACCCCAATAGCCAACCTGCGACCAGCACAGGAAACCTGCGAAAAATGTCACTGGCCACAAAAGTTTTATGATAATAAACTTCGTGTAAAACATTCGTACTTGACTGATGAAACCAACACCGAAGTGATACGGCACATGCTTGTTAAAACCAGCACCACAACCGCTGCTGAAGGTGTTGTGAAAGGAATACACCAACACATCAGTCCCGATGTTAAAATTGAATACAAAGCGTTGGAAAGGAATAGACAGGAAATTCCCTGGGTGAAATACACAAATACCAAAACCGGGGAAATATTTGTATATCTCGATAATGAATTAGGTTTGAGCCAGCAGCAAATTGATTTGCTAGAAACAAGGGTGATGGATTGCCTCGATTGTCATAACCGGCCATCGCATAATTACAATGCGCCACAGAATTTTATCGATAATTCACTTTGGACAGGCAAAATTTCAAAAACCCTTCCGGGAATAAAATCACTGGCAATGCAGGCGCTTTATCCTGAGTATTCAACCAAAGACAGCGCTTTTATGGCCATAACCATGATTGTTAACGATTTTTATTCTTCAACCTATCCTGAAATTCTTCAAACCCGTAAAACAGAGGTAGATGCTGCCGTTAACGAAATGCAAAATCAGTATGCGAACAATATTTTCCCGTTTATGAAAGCCAGTTGGAAAGCATATCCCAACAATCTTGGCCACATGGAGTCGAACGGATGTTACCGTTGTCATAATAACCGCCATTCTACAGAAAACGGGCGTGTAATTTCAAAAGACTGTAATTTGTGTCACAATATAAAAGCGCAGGGAACTGCCGGAAAAATGCAATATGCAAATATCGATTCTTTACTCGAATTTGAGCATCCGGTGGATATTGGCGATGCATGGCAAACCGAACTTTGTTCAACCTGTCATATTGCCTTATACTGATTTTAAATTAACCCAGAACAACGTTTTTATTTTGTTGAACAAAGAAAATGATGCATATTTATTGTAAGAATTTAAAGCGGGCATAATTTATGTTATGAATGCTTAAAACAGATAAAAAAGTAGTAAATAAATCTAAAATTAAAAAGAAATGAAGTACTTAAAATTAATGTTGGTTGCAGGATTTGCCCTTGCTATCGGTATGTCGTCTTATGCCCAGGGCGCCAAATACATTGGTGCAAACGGCTGCAAAATGTGTCATAATAAACCTGAAAAAGGTGCACAACATGCGCAGTGGCTGAAAACATCGCATTCTCAGGCTTATGCAAAACTTGATGACGCCGGGAAGAAAAATGCCGAATGTCTGAAATGCCATTCAACCGCCGGCAGCGTTGACAAAAGTTTAATAGCCACCTTAAAGGTTGACGAAGGCGTATCATGCGAATCATGCCACGGACCAGGCAGTTTGTACAAAACCGCTGCAATCATGAAAAACAGGGAACAGGCCCTTGCCAAAGGGATGATCGACCCAACTGAAACAACATGCAAAGCCTGTCACACAGGAAAAAAACCTGAAGGCCACCCGGCGGCCAAAAAACCCTGGAACTTTGCCGAATTCAGAAAAGTGATTGCTCACCCTGATCCGACCCTGAAAAAATAAAATTTTTTAACCCATAAAAAAAACTCCTTTGCTTTAAATGAATAAAACAAAGGAGTTTTTTTTTGCAGTTTTTTTCAGCACAATTGTTTTCTTTGCCTTATTATTAAAACAAAATTATTATTAATGAAAAAAATAACTTCATTTCTGTTTTCCATGCTTTTTACCGGCATACTGGTCGTAATTTTTGCAATTGCAATTGGTTATGCCACTTTTATTGAAAACGATTATGGTACCATAACTGCCAAAATATTGATTTATAATGCCAAATGGTTCGAATTATTATTGGTCGTTATGTGTATTAACCTTGTTGGCAGTATTTTCGCGAATAACCTTATTGGTAAAAAACGGTGGCCCGGGGTGTTGTTGCATTTTTCGTTTGTAATCATTTTAATTGGCGCCGGTATAACCCGCTATTACGGATACGAAGGAACAATGCACATTCGTGAAGGACAATCATCGGATGTAATAATTTCCGAACCCTCTTTTATAACGATTAAAGCCAGCAAAGGCAGCGAAACTGTATTTATAGAAAAACAGGTGATGTTTTCGCCTTACACTGCAAACCGCTTTTCAGAAAAAATTGAAATTGGCGGACAGCATCTTCAAATTAAAAATGCAGGATTTATGCCTTCTGCCGAAGAGATTTTGGTTGCCGATCCGGCAGGGAATCCTGTTGTTTCGTTACTTGCAGTTGCAAACGGAACGCAAAGGAGCGATTTCATTCTTAACCCAGGTGACACAAAAAAAACCGGCGATATAACTTTTGGTTTTGATGTGCCTGAAACCAAATCGGATATCAACTTCAGTTTGTCCGACGGGATATTATTTGCTATGGCATCCGATTCAATTACAGTTTTGGAAATGATGGGGCAGCAACCTCTGACTATTGCTCCATTTACCCGGACTGAAATAAATACTCAAAAAGCTTATGCAGTTGGCAATGTTAGTTTTGCTGTCAGGCAATACCTTACCAAAGGCATAACGAAACTAAATTATTCGCCGCCACAAAACAATATGGTTAAAAACGATGCTTTTCAGGCAGTTTTAACAACAGGCACAACAACAAAAACAATGAATGTATTTGGCTCAAAAGGAGAAGTGGGAGAAGAATTTAAAACCAATATTGATGGTATTGATGTTTCGGTGAGTTACGGTTCAAAAATCATAAAAATTCCGTTTTCAATTTACCTGACCGATTTTCAGCTCGAAAGGTATCCGGGTTCAAACAGTCCGTCGTCGTACGCCAGCGAGGTGGTTTTAAAAGACCAGGAAATTGAAAAGCCTTTCCGCATTTTCATGAACAATATTCTAAAATACAATGGTTACCGCTTTTTTCAATCGTCGTATGACCATGATGAGAAAGGAACTATTTTATCGGTGAATTATGATTCGCTGGGAACAACTGTTTCCTATATTGGTTACCTGATAATGGCCATTGGAATGGTGCTGATTTTCTTTAATAAAAACAGCCGTATTAAAGCTTTGATAAGAACTTTGGGAAAACTTCGGGAGGAACGTAAAAAACTTTTTGCAGTTATCTTTGTCGGGCTTATGTTAGCATTCAATGCCAATGCACAAAATCAGCAATACAATAAAGATCACGTTTCTGAATTTGGCAAGTTGCTAATCCAGAGCTCAAAAGGAAGGATTGAACCTGTCAATACCCTGGCTTCCGAAATTATGCGAAAAGTGGCCAAAAGGAACAATTGGGAGGGTATGTCTTCAACCGAAGTTTTTCTCGATATGCAGGCCAATCCTGAAAAGTGGAAAAATGTCCTTTTTATAAAAGTGGGTAATCCGGAGTTAAGAAAAATGCTGAATGTTCGTGGAAACTACATCTCTTTCAATTCGCTTTTTAATCCGTCAAACGGTGAATACAGGCTGAATCAGATTGTACAGACTGCCTATGAGAAAAAAGCCAATACAAGGAATAAATTCGACAAGGAAGTTATCAATGTTGACGAACGCGCCAATATTATGATGGGTGTTTTAACCGGTACATTTTTAACAATTTTTCCTGTTCCGGGCGATGATAACCACAAGTGGATTCATATTGGCGAAGCAAAATTGCTGGGCAGCCAAAATGAAACTTTTGCCCAAAACACGCTTTCGGCATATTTAAGCGCTGTTGCAAAAGGCGATTGGATTGTGGCCAAATCGCAGTTAAACCGGCTTGCCAATTTTCAACAAACTGAAGGGGCTAAAATTATTCCTCCAAAAACTAAAATAAGTCTGGAGGTCTTTTATAACAATGCCAATATTTTCGGAAAACTCTCGAAGATTTTTATGTTGCTTGGATTGATTATGCTTGGAATCAACCTTGCCACCATTTTCAATCCTGAATTCAAACTGGGAATGGTAAAAAAGATTTCGGTTTGGTTGATTTTTACATTATTTCTTATACAAACTGCCGGTATGGGAATCCGATGGTATATTTCGGGCCATGCGCCATGGAGCAACGGTTATGAATCGATGGTTTTTATCAGTTGGGCAACTTGTCTGGCAGGAATCCTGTTTTACAGCCGCTCAGAAATAACTCTTTCTCTCACCACGCTGTTGGCAGGTCTTACATTAATGGTAGCCGGAATGAGTTGGATGAACCCTGAAATTACGCCGCTGGTGCCGGTTTTAAAATCGTACTGGCTTATTGTTCATGTGGCAATAATTACATCGAGTTACGGATTTTTGGGAGTTGGCGCTGAACCTGATTTTAATTGTATCGCGAAGAAAGTCAAATACTGTGCGCGTAAACCTCACTATTAAAGAACTGGTGAATGTAATTGATATTGCTTTGCTTGTTGGGTTGATATTGTTAACGCTAGGGTCATTTTTAGGGGGCGTTTGGGCTAACGAATCGTGGGGGCGTTACTGGGGATGGGACCCAAAAGAAACCTGGGCGCTGGTTACTATTCTGGTTTATACCTTTATAAGCCACATGCATAAAATTCCGGGCTTCAGGGGAAGTTTTGCAGTTAGTGCTGCTGCCCTGGTTGGGTTCAGTTCAGTGTTAATGACCTATTTTGGTGTAAACTACTATTTATCAGGGCTTCACTCTTATGCACAGGGTGAACCTGCGCCTGTGCCAACCGGAGTTTACATAGCCGTTGTAGTTGTATTTGTATTAATTGTTGCTGCTTATTTTTCCGAAAAACAAGCGAAACAACCGGCAATAAATAACACTTGATGAACAACTAATAAAAAAGATCATTTTACCTGAAAGTCAGGTAAAATGATCTTTTTTTTCGGTCAAAGAAATTAAATTACATGCAATCCTTTTCTGGCGAATGATTTGTGATTATTGTAAAATCCCAAATTTTACCAGAACCAGATCAATAATCAAACCCAGTAAGAATAACAAGCCAAACCTTTTGTTGTATATAAAAGCATGTGCCGAAAGGTAAAGTGGCCATACACCTTTGTCAAGTGTTTTCGGTTCGGTTTCGGGCCTGGGTTTTGAGAAAATTTTTACTGCCCGCACAAATTTTGGGATGGCAAGAATAACCACCGCAATTGCAAATCCAAGTTTTCCGGTTAATATAAGCCATACAACAAGAACATATTGCAAAAACAAAAGTAAAATAGTCATCCAACGCGAATTCCATTCACCCAGAATAACCGGCAGTGTAAACACCCTTTTGGCTTTGTCTTCCTTTAGTTTATCGGTGTGTTTGCCAAACAACACCGAAGTTGGGCCGAGCGCGTAAATTATACCTACTATGGCCACCGGCCAGCTCCATTCGCCTCCCGATGTTACAAAGTAAGTACCGCCAACCATTAATGGGCCCCAAACCAAAACCACGGTAATTTCGCCCAACCCGATATATTTTAACGGCCAGGTGTAAAACAAGAGGAAAAACAATCCGGCAAGCATTAAATAAAATGTTACAATTCCAGTCTGATAAATGAGGAACACTCCACTTAAAACCGCTATTAGCATTGAAAAACCGATGTAACTGTAAATTCCCGCTTTCGAAAGCAAACCATGCTCAACAGTTTGCGGACCATATAACGAACGGTAGTAATTGCCTTTATCAATTCCCTTTCTCGAATCAACAAGGTCATTCAACAGGTTATTCGAAGCATGGGCAAATACAAGCCCTACAATTGCAACAAAAAAATTAATCCCTGAAAAACTCCCGCTGTACCAGGCCAATAAACCTCCAATTAACCCGGCAATCACCGTCATTATAAAAACAGCCGAACGCGTCGCTATCAACCATTTCGAAACGATATCAATTCTCAGCCACTCTTCCTTCGAAATCCTGGGTATGGTTTTCAAAGCTCTCCCCCACATCGCAAAATTTATTGCACTCATATTTTATTATATTAAAATTTCATTATTAGAACTAATAAAAGAGTATAAAGTTTGATTTTAGCTTTCTAAATAAGGGTTTTGTAAAACATTTTTCAAATTCTGAAATATTTCTTGTTTTCAATTTCAGTATCAATTGCTGATTTTTATACTTTTACCCTTATCATAAACCAATTAAATTATCCGAAAATGAAAAAGACAATCACTCTTTGTGTAATGGCATTTTTAATTACCGCTATTTCTATTGCGCAAAACAATCCCGTTTCCAAAGGGATAAACTACATTGAAACCCAAACTTACACTGAAGCGGAAAATGCAGAGCTCCTGAAATTGTACGAAAAATTGCGTGTTGCAGATGTTTCTGATGGAATGGACATGGTTGGGCTGCCCAACACCGGATTGGTAGATCACGCGATTCATCCCGATTGGGTTGACCGCGAAAACCTTTCACACATTATACGCGGTATAGCAGTAACTGCACGTTATGTTCCCACTCAGCGCCCCGATCGTCCTCAGCCCGGAGAAGATTTTGCTGCCTGGGAAGGACATTTCTACTCAACTTATTCAAACGAAGCATTTGCAGCAGCCATTCAAAAAGGTTCGGTGGTGGTGATTGATGATGTGGAAGACAAAGACATTGGATCCATTGGTTCGAACAATATTCTGAGTTGGGTGAAGGCAGGCGCAGTTGGTGTGGTTACCGATGCCAGTTCGCGCGATACTGACGAAATAGCCATTCAGAAAGTACCGATTTATTTACGTAAAAAAGGCCGCGGAATCCGCCCAGGCAGAAATGAACTTGAATCGGTTAACCGTCCGGTTGTAATTGGCGGAGTTCTGGTTTGTCCCGGCGATGTGGTTGTAGCTGATGGCGACGGTGTTGTGGTTGTTCCGCGAAAAGTGGCAAAACAGGTTGCTGAATATGCACAGAAAATTCTGGATAATGACAAGGCAGGAAGATTACAATTGTACAAAAGCCTTGGGTTGCCAATAGATAAAACGGTTAAGTAAACACGGGTGCGGCAGTTTTAAAAAAAATGCTGTCGGTTTTAACCGATGGATTAAACAAAAAAAAAATAAATTCCCGGCTTTAGCCACATTTGATGCAATGTGGCTAAAGCTTTTTATTTTCCTGACTTTCACACGTTGACTGAAGACAACCGCAAAAAATTAAATCTCAGTAGTAAACTTTTCAGGAAATTTCCCGACAACCCCTTTTTCACGGTAAAAATCTTTCATCCGTTTTATGTCAGCTTTCGGGTCGTCGGTAAGTTCAAACTTGTTGCCGATGGTAATTTCCTTTTTGCGCCAGTCGAAACTTCCGGCATAAACGGGCACATTT
>JBBIVS010000062.1:0-11001 GCA_037439605.1 Draconibacterium sp.
CAGGCTCGGAATTTATTCAAAAAATACGGGATTCCAGTGCCGGATGGTGTTGTTTGCCATTCGGTGGAAGAAGTTCAGGAAAAAATTCCAAACGACGACAAACTCAGAGTGATAAAAGCACAGGTTCACGTTGGTGGCCGTGGAAAAGCAGGTGGTGTTAAACTGGCAAAAACAAAAGAAGAAGCCATTGAAAAAGCCGGTCAGATTCTGGGGATGGATATCAAAGGGCTTACCGTTGAAAAAGTTCTTGTTGCCGAAGCTGTTGACATTGAAAAAGAATTCTACGTGGGATTAATCAACGACCGGAATTCGAAATCGGTTACACTGATGGCCAGCGCCGAAGGTGGCGTTGAAATTGAGGAAGTTGCGAAAACATCGCCCGAAAAAATCATAAAAATGTCCATAAATCCAACACTGGGTTTAATGGATTGGCAGGCCCGCAAAATCGCTCTTCAACTGATGAATGACCCTGCCCAGATTCGTCAGGCTGCTTCCATACTGGTAAAACTTTACAAATTATATATCGAAACCGATTCTTCGCTGGCTGAAATTAACCCGTTGGTTTTAACGCCCGACAAAAAGGTTCTGGCAATCGATGGAAAAATGAATTTCGACGATAACGCTCTGTTCCGTCAGCCTTCTGTGCTTGCCATGCGAGAGGTGACACCCGACGAACAAAAAGAAATTGACGCAAACGAAAAAGGGCTTTCATATATTAAACTCGACGGAAATATTGGTTGTATGGTCAACGGCGCCGGTCTTGCCATGGCAACCATGGATATGATTAAACTTTACGGTGGTGAACCTGCCAATTTTCTCGATATTGGGGGCTCATCGAACCCGCAAAAAGTAATCGATGCAATGAATATTTTATTGAGCGATACCAATGTTAAAGCAGTTATGATCAATATTTTCGGCGGTATTACCCGTTGCGATGACGTTGCCCGCGGCCTGGTTGCTGCTTTAAAGGCAATTCAAACCGATATGCCTATCGTAGTGCGTTTATCTGGTACCAACTCAAAAGAAGGGCTTGAAATAATAAAAGAATTTGGGTTGCCAACCGTTTCTACAATGAGCGAGGCTGCCAAGAAAGCCATTCAGTTAAGTAAGAAAAGAGTTTAAAGTTTAAAGAAAGAAAAATGAGCATACTTATCAATAAAGATACAAAAGTAATTGTGCAGGGAATTACGGGACGCGACGGCGCTTTTCACACATCGAAAATGAAAGACTACGGAACCAATATTGTTGGAGGGATTTCACCGGGGAAAGGTGGCAGCGATGTTGGAGGGATACCTGTTTTCAACACTGTTGAAGATGCCATGAAAGCCACGGGAGCAAATGCTTCGGTAATATTTGTGCCGGCGCCTTTTGCTGCTGATGCCATTCTGGAAGCCAGTTTTGCAGGGGTGGAACTTGTAATTTGCATTACTGAAGGCGTACCTGTGCAGGATATGATAAAAGTTACACCGATACTGAAACAAAACGGAACCAAATTAATAGGAGCCAATTGTCCGGGTTTAATTACACCGGGTGAGTGTTTAATCGGAATTCTTCCATCGATGATTTTTACTCCGGGGAACATTGGATTTATTTCGCGGTCAGGTACATTAACTTACGAAGTGGTAAATATGCTTACAGAAGCTGGCTTGGGACAGACAACCTGTGTTGGAATTGGAGGCGATCCTGTTTCGGGACTATATTTCAAGGATTTGCTTGAAATGTTTGAAAACGATCCTGCCACCGATGCAGTTGTTTTAATTGGCGAAATTGGCGGCGATGCGGAAGAGCAAGCTGCTCAATATATTAAGGATCACATGAAAAAACCTGTTGTGGCATTTATTGCAGGCCAGTCAGCCCCTCCCGGAAAACGGATGGGACATGCCGGTGCAATCATTTCAAGCGGTTCGGGTACCGCTGAAGAAAAAATAAAAGCTTTTGCGGCTGCCGGAGTTCCTGTTGCTAAAGAACCGGGCGAAATTCCTGGTTTGGTAAAACTAAAACTGGGAATGTAAAATATCATTTAATCGAAATGGGGTGTTTCAGTTGAAACACCCCATTTCGATTTTAGCAGATCAAATTGACAGTCCATTCAATTCGAAATAAATTATCCTTTTTGTCTCAGTTTAAAATTTCTTTAATTTTCCAGCGTTTAATCTGAATTTCACTGATTGTTGCACCCTCGAGCAGGTAGGAATAAACCCCAACCTTCACACTCCAGATAGGGCCCCTTTCTTTTGTAAGAAATTCGTTTTGGTTAACTTTCTTGTTCATTGTTTTTCTATTTTCTGTTTTCTATGACATAATTGCCCCAAGTTAAGAAAAAGACAATAATATATCACTGTATTTTCTGTCAATTAACGATTTTTAAGGGGTAAAACACCTGCTTTTTAAGATAAACGTCATATTAGCCTTAAAAACCTGCAATTACATATCAGGTTTAATAGTGTAGCCCCTCGATTCAATGGCCTTTTCAATCTGGGACAATTCGACTTTATTTGAGTTGAATGATACTACAGCAGTGGAATCATTCAAACTTACAACCACCGATTCAATTCCCTCCAGTTCATTTATCCCTTTGGTTACAGAAGCCACGCAATTATCACAATGCATACCGCTAATATGAATGGTGGTTTCAACCATCTGAACCGGTTGGTCTCCCGATTTTTCTTCCTTTACATTTTTATTACCCGACTGGCAAGAAACAAAAACAATCAGGACAAACAAATAAAACAAATTCTTCATGATGTAAAATTTATGGTTAATTAATATAGTTTTTTACATTTCAAAAATCCTGAAAATTGTATCAAATAATATTCCAAAAAACACATTGTTTTTCTTTTAATGCCAATTTATATCAGTTCTTAACTATCGGGGCCAGAATTTGATCGTTTTCAGCACTGGCCTGGCTCATTACCTGTTTCGATTTTGTACTTAAGAATTTTGCAAATAACCCGGCATTTAATATCGAAACATAAGTTTTGCCTTCTTTTTCGTAAACAGCAACCCGGCAAGGCATCAGCGCTGAAACAAGTCGCTCATTGTTATCGCTGAGTATTTCGTTGGCAAATGCAGGTTTACAAAGTGAAAATACTTTGACCGGTTGCACATCAAAACCTTTTCCTTTTAAAGTAGCCTGCAAATCATACTTAAATGGTATACCCCATTGGTTAGCCGCGGCAGATTTTTCAATTGCTTCAATTGTTTGGTCGAATCCGAAACGACTTTCTTTAACAACAAACATTTGTTTGGGAAGTATAACCACGATTGCCAAAATTGTTAATCCAATCCCAACAATCAGTCCTGCTAAAAATAATACTAATGAATTTTTCATTTTATGAATTTTAATTAAGTGATTCGATTGCTTTGACATAAACCGGTTCTTCGCCGATATCGGGAACTTGCTGATTGTAAACCACAATCCCATCTTCGTCGGTTACAATTACAGCCCTTGAAAGTAATCCCTTGAAAGGACCATCAAGCATTTCCAGACCATAACTCCTGCCAAATTCGCCCTTGTCAAAATCGGAAAGGGTAATTACATTTTCAATTCCTTCAGCTCCGCAGAAACGGTTAAGCGCAAATGGAAGATCGCGCGAGATACATAGCACCAAGGTATTTTCAATTCCTGCTGCCAATTTGTTGAACTGGCGGACCGAAGCAGAGCAAACCCTGGTCTCAATGCTTGGAAAAATGTTTAAAACTAATTTCTTACCTTTAAATTCTGAAAGACTTGCCCGGGACAAATCGTTTTTAACCAACACAAAATCTTTAATCTGTTCTCCAATCTTTGGAAGTTCACCATTGGTGCTTACCACATTTCCAGCCATATTAATTTTTGCCACAATAATTCAATTTTTATTTTTAACTGAAATAAAAACAGAACCAATTCACTTTTGTTGAGTGTTACCAAAAAAAGTTTCAACAGGCATCAGAACCAGCCGAAACTTTTTAATTGGATTAAACCACTTTGCCAAAGCGAAAAAAACAGATGATCTTAATATAAACCATCTACTGAGAGATATCGTTCACCATGGTCGTAAGAGAAAGTCAATATTCTCGACCCTGAAGGTAATTCCTTTATTTTTTTTGCCACTGCGGCCAGTGAAGCTCCGGATGAAATGCCAATAAATAAACCTTCGAGTTTGGCTGCTTTTTGTGCATAATCAAATGCTTCATCCCTGCCAACCTGAACAGTTCCGTCAAGCAAGGCTGTATTTAAGTTTTTAGGAATAAACCCAGCGCCAATTCCCTGTATCGGGTGTGGCCCGGGGGCTCCGCCGCTGATTACCGGGCTTGCTTCAGGCTCAACTGCAAACACTTTCAGATGTGGAAATTTTTGTTTCAAAACTTCTGCAACACCCGAAATATGACCGCCCGTGCCAACTCCGGTTATCAGGTAATCAAAACCCCCTGGAAAATCGGCCAGAATTTCCTGTGCCGTAAAATTGCGATGTACTTCAACATTGGCAGGATTATCGAATTGGAAAGGAATCCATGAGTTTTGTATTTCAGCAGCCAGTTCCTCAGCCCTGGCAATTGCGCCTTTCATTCCCTTTTCCCTTGGGGTAAGCACCAACTCAGCGCCATAGGCAATTAACACTTTTCGCCGTTCAATACTCATCGAATCAGGCATGGTTAAAATTAAACGGTAACCTTTGACGGCTGAAACCAGTGCCAGGCCAATCCCTGTGTTCCCTGAGGTTGGTTCAATAATTACGGAACCTTCCTTTAAAATTCCCCTTTTCTCGGCATCTTCCACCATCGAAAGTGCGATTCTGTCTTTAATACTTCCGCCCGGATTTGTTTTTTCAACTTTCATCCAAACCTCATAATCAGCAGGGAAAAGCCGGTTAATCCTGACATGCGGCGTGTTTCCAATCGTTTGTAAAATGTTTTGAGCTTTCATAATTTAAAATTTCATTATCGGTTAAAAATTAAAAAGGCCATCCTTATTTTAGGAAAGCCTTTCATATTGCGTAATTAAAATGTCTGTTTTATTCAACCTGAAAAACACTTTCCTGCCATCCGCAGAAACAGCAACATATATTAATGTATTTCATAGTGCTTTTCATTTTTTTTAGTTATGTAATTGAAAACAATAAGTTTTGAAAAATGTTCCGGAAAAGTTTAATTTTTATACCGCAACCATTTAATAAGTTCTTTCAGGTTTACTTTTTTCCCATACATCAGCAAACCAACACGGTATATTTTGGCTGCTGCCATTATCGCGCCAATGGTGGTTAAAACAAGCAGGAACATTGACAGCAACAATTCCCATAATGGTATTCCATAAGGAATGCGCGCCATCATTGCCACGGGAGATGTAAAAGGGATGATCGAAAACCAGAATGCAACCGGCCCTTCAGGACTTTTTGCAATCGAAAATAAAACCATGATCGAAAGAATTAATGGAATTGTCACGGGGAAAACCATTTGCTGGGCATCTTCATCGTTATCAACGGCAGCTCCAACAGCGCCCAGAAGCGAACTGTAAAGCAGATAACCAACAAGGAAATAAAAAACAAACGCAAAAATAATGAGCGGCAAATTAAGATTGCTGATCATTTCTATCACCTCGAGCGCTTTGTTGGGCTCGGCTGCCTGTGCCATTGCCGAATTCATTTGCGGTTGCGTGTCCATTATACTTTGACTCACCTGTTGTGCCGATTGCGGTGTTAAAAATGCCTGCGCCGGAATCAAAACTGCAATACCCATCACAATCCACATAGCTACCTGGGTCAGGCCAACCAGTGCGGTTGCAATTATTTTACCAGCCATTAGTTCAACAGGTTTTACAGATGAAATGATAACCTCGATAATCCTGCTTTTTTTCTCCTCCATTACACCGCGCATAACCATTGCACCATACATGAAAACAAAAAAATAAATAATAATCCCCATTGCGTAACTGGCAATAAAAGCGATAACCGATGAACTTTTTTGGGTTTCCCCAGTTTGCGAAATTTTCAAGGTGTTCAGCCTGATGCTTGTACGGGTGTTAGCAAGTCTTTCTTCCAAATCCTGAATACCGGTTTCGTCAATTACTTTTTGCCTTTTGTCATTTTCGATGTAGCGACTTAATTTCCGCTCAATTTGCTCAGTTAATTCGAACGGAACCTGCTTTTCCGATAAAAGCTGTGCCCTGTTATTTGTGTAAATATCGCCCGGAATAAAAAGCAACGCATAAAATTCGCTTCCTTTCAGATTGCCTTTAATTCGCTCGTATTCCTCTTTGGGAATAAATTTATATTTTGTCATCCCTTCTTCGCCAAGCTCATTTAAAAACAGCGACGATTCGTCGAAAACGGCAATGGTCCGCTCTTTCTTGTCGTTGTTGATGCTTAAAAAAATAACCAGGGCAAACACTCCGGCAAATAAAAACGGAACCAGCAGGGTAAGGATAATAAACGATTTCTTTTTTACCCTTTTCAGATATTCCTGTTTCAGAATAAGTAATGTTTTATTCATTTCCTTTGTTTTTGTTTGAATCTTCAACTGCCTTAATAAATATGTCGTTCATACCAGGAATTTTTTCCTCGAACGAGAGAATTTCAACCACAGGGATTAATTTCTGAATCAAATCATTGTTCGAATTCCGGTGCGATTGCTGCACTGTAATCAGGTTGTCGCGGGCATTTTCTGAATGATTTAAAATTGTGAACTGATTTTCCAGAATTTTGCTTACCGCATTGAAATTCCCTTTATACCTCACTTCAAAAATATTGGTTTTGTACCTTTCCCTGATTTCATCGATTTGGCCATCGACAATCTTTACCGATTTATTAATAAGCGCGATGTGGTCGCAAAGTTCCTCCACAGAGCTCATGTTGTGCGTGGAGAAAATTATTGTTGCACCATCCTCTCGTAACTGAAGAATTTCCTGCTTCAGCAGGTTTGCATTAATCGGGTCGAAACCGCTGAAAGGTTCGTCGAAAATAAGCAGTTTGGGTTTGTGCACCACGGTGGTAATGAACTGAACCTTTTGCTGCATACCTTTCGAAAGTTCTTCGATGTTTTTGTTCCACCAGGTCATGATTTCAAACTTCTCAAACCAATGTTTCAGGTTTCTGACCGCATCGTGCCGGCTCATCCCCTTTAATTGGGCGAGGTAAATGGCTTGTTCGCCAATTTTCATTTTTTTGTAAAGGCCGCGTTCTTCGGGCAAATAACCGATGTGTTCGATATCTGCCCTCGTCATTCTTCTGCCTTCGAGAAAAACCTCACCGCTGTCGGGGGCAGTAATCTGGTTTATTATTCTGATGAGTGTTGTTTTACCCGCGCCATTTGGCCCGAGCAATCCAAAAATACTTTGTTTGTTTACAGAAATGCTTACGTCGGTTAATGCTTTTGTATCGGCAAAAACCTTATTTACATTTCTTGCACTGAAAATTTCCATAAAATTAGTTTTAGCAAATTTGTATTTTTTTAAAACGGCAAATTACAAGTTTGATTTCAAAATCGGAAAATTGATGTGTATTTTATTCATCGTGTGGACTGAACCATTCACCCGTTGATTCTCCGTCACCGTGTACATAATTTGTAAAACTGCCCTGACTTTGTGCAGGAAGAGTAACTGTTTATCAAATTAAAGTGCCGACTTTTTCTGAAAACCGGCACTTTATTAACGATTATTACTCTTTATTTTTTATGTACAATCACTTTCCCTTCTTCTGAATCGTCAGGTTTGTCTGTTGCTTTTTCTTTAGTAACGTCATTTTGGGTTTGTCCTTTGAGGTAGTTAGGCAGTTCCATTCCGGCCGATTTAAAAACATCTTCAAGCGGAGGAATGGATCCGAACAAGCCTTGCATGAAATTGGCAGTAGATGTTTTTCCGTCTTTCCCGTTTCCGGTTTCCCAAACCGTAACTTTATCGATTTTAATGTTTTTGATGGCTTCCACCTGGGTTTTAACCAGTTCGGGCAATTTGTCGGCAATCATCATCAAAACGGCTTTTTGTGCATCGTTTCCGGCGGCTTTTACCAACATATCAAAACCTTCAGCCTGTTTGCTTAAAATCTCATAAATACCTTTTCCTTCGGCAGCCATTTTCATAAAAATCGCGTCAGCTTCACCTTTCGCAATTCTTCGGGTTTGCTCTGCGATGGCTTCGGCGGCAATTTCAACCTTCTGTTTATCAATTTCGGCAGGAACAACAATATTGGCAGTTTGTGTTGCTTTGTCCCTTTCAGCTCTAACCTGTTCGGCCAGTTTTTGAGCAGCGTAAGCTTCTTCCAAAGCGCGGGCTTCGGTAACTTTTTCGGCAGCCACAGCGCGGCGGTTTGCTTCGGCTTCTCTTTCGCGGCGGTCGGCATCAGAATTGGCGATTGTCACTTTGGCAATGTTTTCACCTTCCACTGCGGTTGCATCGGCGCTGGCCACCTGAACACGCTGTTCACGATGAGCCATTGCCTGTCCGATTTCCCCGTCACGGTTTTTCTCGGCAACGCTCTTTTTCGCATCGTTAATTGCCTTTGCGGCAGCTTCTTTTCCTAATGCATCAATATAACCCGATTCGTCGTTGATGTCGGTTACGTTTACGTTTATCAGTTTTAAGCCGATTTTTTTCAGTTCGGCCTCCACATTTGAGGAAACGGCTGCGAGAAACAAATCGCGGTTACTGTTAATTTCTTCAATTTCCATGGTTGCCACAACCAAACGCAACTGACCGAAAATGATGTCTTTTGCAAGGTTGCTGATTGCGTCCTGATGGAGGCCTAAAAGCCTTTCGGCAGCGTTATTCATTACAACGGGTTCAGTGGAAATACCAACTGTAAACCGCGATGGCACATCGACCCTTATGTTTTGCTTACTCAGGGCGCTCGTCAGATTAATTTCGATTGAAATCGGGGTCAGGTCTAAAAAAGAATACGACTGAATTACAGGCCAGATAAACGCCGCACCGCCGTGGATACATTTTGCTGACCTGGTTTCGCGATCGGCGCCTTTGCCAATTTTTCCGTAAACCACTAAAATACGATCGGAAGGACAGCGTTTGTAACGCCTCATCATTGCAACAATGATAATAAACACAAACAACGCCGCAAGGCTTATCAGAATTACAAAAAAGTTGTTCATAAATTTTGATTTAAAGAAGTTGATAAACTGATTTTACTTTCCTTGTTTTTTTACCAGAAGAATCTGGTCGTCAATTACATCAAGAACCTGAATTATGGAAGAGGTAGGGATTTTTTCCATATCATCGGTAATTGCATCGAGCGTTCGAAGTGAACCCTGAACGTTTAACTGCACTTTGCCCATTCCTGCCCGGTTAGCCGGAATCACCAGATAAACCTCGCCCAGTTTTCCGATGGCATTTTTTATTTTAAGGGTTCCGCTTTCTGCAAGTTTCGACATCACATAGAAAAGCCCGGCCATCAGAAACATCATCAGCAATCCGCACAAAAAAGCCAGCAGAATCACAAGCCACGAAGGCAGCCCTGCATTGATAAAACCAATACCTGACCATCCAAAAATGGTGAAAAACGCAATAATGTTCTTTAATGATAAAAACTGAAATGGGATGGAATCGCCGTCGGCAAGCGAGGCGTCAACATCGGTGCTGACATCAACACCGGCATCGGTCTCCCCTCCAAAAATTGTTATTGCCAGAAGGATGAGGAAAATCAGGGTGGATGGAATAGCTATCACCCAAAAAACCTGTTCAAATACGCTGATTTCGGACCATTGGGGAAGAATGCTGATGACTGACATTTGATGAATTTTGAAATTACCCTTTAAATTTAAGTTTATAAGTAATGAAATCAAAATTCAAATTACAGGAAAATTATGTTTTCTGTTAAAAATGTTCAACAACATTAAATGCAGAATAATTATATACACCTCCATTTTAAAAATGATGGTGCAAACTCTCTTCGAGGTAAGGATGGTTTTTTGGAACAAGGCTTGCTTTTGCCAGCCACGTTGACACTACCCACGAAAAAATACCCAGATATCCAAGGAAAGTACCGATTTCGAGCAACCCGAATTTGGCATCGTGAACCACCGCTGGCCATATAATGTAGTAAAGTTCGGTGTACTGGCCAATCATCAGTAAAATAATAACCGGTGTGATAAACATTTTGCTTCGCGATGTTTTGCGGGGCATTAAAACTAAAAATGGAATAGCCCAGTTGATAATGATGTTTGCAAAAAACAAAACTTCATAAGCGCCATGCCAGCGTTTAACAAACCAGATGGTTTCCTCGGGAATATTTCCGTACCAGATGAGCATGAATTCGGCAAAATTAAAATAGCCCCATACAATGCTTGACATGAAAATATATCGCGTGAAATCGTGTAAATGACTGCGATTGAGGTCTTCAAACTTTCCTGCCCTGTATAAAATAATTACAATGAGCGTAATGATTGATGAGCCATGCATAAACGCGGCAATAAAGCTCTTTGCTGCAAAAATGGTGCTGAACCAGTGCGGATCGAGCGATTTGAGCATATCTACTGCAAAAAGCGAAAATGTGATGGCCAGTACAAAAATCAACACCCTTGAATAAAACTCCGACTTTTCGAAATAAACCAACCCTCCAACTTCATCCTCTTTAAGTGAAAACTTTCGTAGTATTTTTGTAAAAACTATCCATGCCCCGAAAAACAGGATTACCCTCACAAAAAAGAACGGAACATTCAGGTAGGGAGATTTGTGTTGCAGCAACGGGTCGTTTTGTACAACCTCTTCATGTGTCCATTCGAAAATGGAATGCATACCAAAAAACATGAGAAGAAAAAACACCGCTGCAAACGGAATGTATGCCGCCATTGCTTCGGGAATTCTTTTAAACATTGCCGACCAACCCGATTGTGTAATGTACTGAATAGCCCCGAAAAATGCTGCGCCAATGGCCAGCGATAAAAAATAATAGTTGTTCAGCAAATAATTTGCCCAAGTGCGTTTTGCATCAAAAGCAAAACCTAAAGCAAAGGAAACCACGCCAATGCCAATTAATACGTATGTAAGCAATTTGAAATTTCTTGGTATAATAATCTGGT
>JBBIVS010000062.1:11013-11228 GCA_037439605.1 Draconibacterium sp.
TTAATGAATTCCCTTTTAATGGTTAATTCTGTAACTTCTGTTTAACATACATAGCAATTTTCCAGCGATCTTCGGGAGAAATCATCGAACCATGTTCTCCCATAATACCCCAGCCTACAGTTATTACATGGTAAATATCGGTTTCGGGGTTCGCCCTCATTTTTTCGCTTAAGAGGTTTGCCGGTGGATAGGTGTATTTTTTATTCACATACAAA
>JBBIVS010000063.1:0-10203 GCA_037439605.1 Draconibacterium sp.
TTTGGTTTTCACCATCAAATGAAACGGGTGCTGGCTCCAAAGCGTGAGGGCATTAAAACGGTTTTCGGCCATCATATCCAGATATTCGTGCCAGAAATTGGTGTCGCGAACAGTTTCGGAATGCAGTTGCAAAGCTTCTCCCTTGCGGTACGACATCCACGGGAGGTTAAATTTTATGGCCCGAAATGCAACCGCCGGCGATTCTCGCTTACTCTCGATGGATTTTTGCCCGTTTTCCAGTTGTTCCTTGATATCGAACAATCCGTACATTACGCCTGTTGCATCCCCGCCGGTAACCGTAACAATATTGTTTTCTGCACTAATTTGAAAAGCTTCAGGTTGAAACCGAACAGAATCGATGGCGGTAAATATTTCAAAATCGGGATTTGTGTTTACGAAGCTTATTTTTCCCGACTGGCTTAAATCGTGCAATTTTTCGATTCCCGGCAAAATAAGCGGGATATCTGATTTATTAGACAACTTTATCCTGACATCATCCTTTTGACACGAAACAAAAAAATTTGCCAGGAATAACACAAGTAAAAAATTAGTTAAAGTTTTACTATTCATGTTGTTATAGTTTAAATAGTTAGTATTTTCTGAAAAACTCATTTTCGCTCATTCCGACCTCAGAGAGGTCACATGTTTATAGAAAAATATGAGCTAGGTGACATTCGACCCCGGCTGGGGTCACATACCCAGACATTTATAACACTTTCTACAAACATATTATCCCTTCGGGATAATTTTTAAAACACATTAAAATTCATTTGAAAGCTTTTTAGGTTGTACATTATTAATGCTTATACAAAATTATTTAAAACAAACATTTAATTTACTAAATATCAATAATTAATACATTTTGCAGCAAACCCTATTCAAATTTAATCCAATCCAAATCGAGCATGAAGGTACCCTTTTCTTTATCTTCAAACTCAACATAAGGCGCTTTCACTCTAGTTGCTTTTGCAGTGATCACGCTATATTCATAGTAGTTTCTTCCTCCTTTTGAGTTCGGGATTTCCAGTTCGGCAACGATTTTTCCATCAGCCGAACCTTCCCTGAACACCATTTTCCCACCGGAATACGCAGCAATCCAGGCAGTCAATGAAGAAACGCCATCTCCAAAATCGATGTATTTAAAACGGCGCCATCACCGTGTTTTATTTTTGTAATGGTTTCGTTACCCTCCCCAATTTTCGCAATCCGGCAGCACCCCGATAATAAACAGGCGCGTTCGGCCTCAATTTTTTCATAAGCCGAAAGCGGTTTGCCTGCTCCCTGGGATTTCATTTCAACCTCGTCGATACTGCCATCGGGATTAAATGTAATGAGTTCCATGCAGGCGCGGCGCATCCTTACGCTGGCGTGCGACGAGCGATGATAAAAAATATACCAATGACCGTTATATTCGGCCACCCAACCGTGGTTATTCCAGCTTTCTGGGTCGCAGCCATAATTATCGATGATGACGCCGCCATATTTGAACGGCCCCATCGGCGAGGTTGAAGTTGCATAAGCAATACAGGTTGGTCGCCGGTCGCGCCGGCCTTCGTGGGCATAAATGATGTAATACAGGCCGTTGCGTTTCGTGACAAAAGCGCCCTCGTGAAAATAGTATTTGTGTTTGTTGATGATGTTGTGGCGAATTGTCGATTCATCGAGTTCAACCATGTTTGGTTTCTTTTTGGCTCCTTTCATCGTAAACTGGCCCCAGTAGTAATAAGCCTGCCCGTCGTCGTCAATAAAAATGGTGGGATCGGCAATGTAAGTACCTATGGGGCAGATTGGGTTTTGGGAAATTAACAAGTTGGATTTTACGAAATAAATTAGCAGAATGGACAATAGTTTTTTCATCGCTGGTTTATATTTTTTCAGAATTTAAAATGAATTTACCCTAATCTCAATTTCATTCATGCCCGGATACAATCGAACCGTACCAAAAGAAAGATTTACCGGTTTGCCGTTAACAGTTACCACATCTTCGGCTGAAAAACCGGCATTGAATTCGCCAACCATATTAGCAGGTAATTCAATTTTGTATTGTGTTAACCGGTTGTTAACCCGCTTGTAATCACCTTTAATTTCGCCTCGAATGGTGGGCATTTTTATTGAACTTTGTTTTAAACTACTCATTTGCGGGTGAATTGAAACCACCTCAAAACCCGGTTTTTCGGGCTGAATTCCCCATAAATAACGCGGAATGATATTGGCAGGAGCAGCCCCCCAGGCATGGTTCCAATCGGAGTTCGGTTTGTATTTCATATCCGACGCTTCCATCGAAATGGTTGAGCCCACTTTTATCATGTTGTACCAACTCCGGTCGTGGGTGGCGGTCATCAGTTCAAGTGCGTAATCTGCATCGCCGCCGTTGTAAACCGCTTCCATTAAAAACTGCGCGCCGTAAACACTGCAACCCATCCCGCGGGTTTTCAGGTACGCGGCCACACTTTTTTTATGCGCTTCGGGCACAATCCCAAACGCCAGCGGCATCATATTGGCATGAACCGAACCGTGGTCTGTCCCGATTCCATCCCGATAATATCCACCGTCTTTCACAAACAGGTTCTCATTGATTGCCTTTTTGGCTTTTGCCGCCCGAAGTTCAAAATCCAGTTCCTCTTCAGGTTTGTTCAGTAACCTTGCAAATTCAGCCATTATCGCCATGTTCATGTAATAAAAACTATTGATTACCGTGTTCACCGGCATAAAAACAAAACCATCGCGTTCGCCTTGAGGCCAGTCTTTGGGCAGTTTCCAACCTGTATCTTTTTGTGCAGGTGGCCAGTCAACAATATCGCGAACCCGCTGCGTAGTATCAGCAAAACCCAGTTTAGCCATAAATTTACCTGTCAGTTTTGGCGAATATGTGCTGATTAATCCTTCCTGAACTTCAAGTTCCATCAACGTTTTGTGTTTCAGCGGCTCGTAATATTTTTCGATGAGTTCGGTATTTCCGGTGTACATGTAATCCTGGTAAAACATCAGCGCAACATGTAATTGCCACTCGGTTGGCCATGTTGGAAAGTCCATAAAATATTCGATGGTTCTGCGTGCGATTGCATATTCATTGTCAACCGAATAGTGGCTGAGTTGATTTAAATAGGCATCGGCTTCATATGGAATCCTTTCGCGGTCGCCGTCAATGTAAACGCCAGTAAAGGAAGTGGCTTTTTGCGAGTATTTGCACATTTCCCAAACCTGGTTCAGGATGGTGTCGGAACTGGAAAACGAACTGGTGGAGTTATCGAAATAGTTGAAGTAAGCGATTTGGGTGAGGTTTGCCGGGGTAATCTCCGGCTTGGGAAAGCCGGAGTCCCATTCAATTTCTGCATAGCGAAACGGGGTGACTACCGGAAAAGAATCGGGCAATGCAACTGCTGCCGGACCCGTGTTTCGCTGGTCGGGAACGAGTTGAAGCTGGTATTTGGTTTTTCCGGGTTCAACGAGCAGTTTTACTTCGGAAAAACGAATTGTTCCACCCGGATTGCGGTCGATTTTACCGTCGAGCAGTTTTTCGCCCAACCTAATTGTGAGTGTTTCCGTTTTTTCGGTTTTGTAATTCAATTCGAGGGTTCCGAAAGCAGCCTTACCGAAATCGGCGAAAAAAGTTCCATCGGGTAACTTTTTCAAAATTACCGGTTTTATTCTTTCCACCTGAAACCAATTGTGCGAGGTAAGTTTTTCTCCAAAAGTTCAGGTGTGAAACTGCTGTGGTAAGGAGTATTCCGAAAGCCGGTTATCGGCGTCGAAAATACGAACCTTCCAGAAATAAGCGGTATTTTCCTTAAGTGGTCCGCCTCCAAATTCAATATTGAACGACTGGCTGCTGCGAACAATTCCGCTGTTCCACACATCACCAATGTTATTTTCAATTTTCTCCTTTTCCGAAGAAACCAAAATCTGGTAAGCTTTCTGAATTCCGGCTCCCTTTGGCACAAACCAGCTGAATTCGGGTTTACTGTCGATGATTTTTGTAAAGCGCGGGTCGCGGATGGTTTCAACCGTCAGTCCGGTTGGCGCCCCTAAAATCGGATCGGCATATTTTTGGGCCATTTGACTGGTTTTATTCCGAAGATTTTCCAACACATTTTTGTATTCCGGATTAGTTGCCAGGTTCGTGGTTTCATTCGGGTCGGTTTTCAGGTTGTAAAACGCTTCCCACGATTTGTTGTTTACATACCTGAAATATTTCCATTCTGCAGTGCGCACGCCTTCACTTGGGGGAATATTTTCAAACTCCCAAAGGTGTTCGATTAAAATGGTATCCCGCTTAATTGATTTTTGTTTCCCTGAAACGATTGGAACAAGGCTTTTGCCGTGCCACGATTTTGGTTGTTCAACACCTGCCATATCAAGAATGGTTGACGGGACATCAATATTCAGCGCCATTTCATCAATGTTCTGATGTTTTTTCACCCTCGGGTCGTAAACAATCAGTGGCACACGAACAGAATTTTCGTACATCAGCCACTTGTCTGCCAACTGGCGTTCGCCCAGAAAGTAGCCGTTGTCGCCCATGATAATAATTACCGTATTATCATCCAATCCTTTCTCTTTCAGCTTTTCACGAATTTTTCCAATTTCCCTGTCCACTTCATAAATCATTCGATAGTAGCCTTTTATACTGCGCTGGTATTTTTCGGGAGTATCGAAGCGCCATGTCCAACGCAACCGGTTAAAACCCTCGCGAACGGGTATAGGCAATTCATTAAAATATTTGTCGTCTGCCATTTCAGGGCCTGGTATCCGGAGATTACCGAATAACCTTTCGCTTTCGGGTTGCCAGAAGTACTGGTCGGGCGCATTATCGTGGGCGTGTGGTGCGCTGAAACTCAGAGACAGGCAAAACGATTTTCCGGAAGGGACGTTTTCAATAAAATCCAAAGCCTGCTGACCTGTGTAGCGGCTTAAATGCACCGTGTCGCCAGCCTGTTTTTTGTAAAAATAACCACGTCGATCGGGGAAAGCGCCGTTACGGTCGTAGTCGTCAATCACATCAAAGAGTTCGGCTTTACCAGAAAAATTCACCCCAAATTTTCCGAAAAAACCGCTGTAATAACCAGCTTCTTTTAAAAGTTTAGGGTACGAATTTGCCATATACTCTTTCCTGATATCGGCGGTCTGAAAAGTGTATTTGTGGGTGCGCTCATGCAGGCCAGTAAAAATAGAAGCGCGACTGGCTGAACAAATTGGTGTTGTGACAATGGCATTGCGAAACCAAACGCCTTTTTTTGCCAGTTTATCCATTTCGGGAGTCTGGATAATATTGTTTCCTGCATAACCCAGAGCATCCCAACGCTGATCGTCGGTTACAATGAAAATGATGTTGGGCTTTTTAACGGTTGTTTTGCTTCTGTTTTGTCCGGTTGCAATACTGTTAACACCAAAAAAAACAAGGATTACAAAAATGGTCATTTGTTTTAGTTTCATCAGAAAAATGAATTAATGTTTGAGGTTAAAAGTAAGAAAATGAATTTAAAATTCAGCTTTTTGGTACTGCCAGTTTACCTGCTATATATGCCACAGGTAAATATGCCACGGCCAAATCGACAATGGTAAACCAAAGCGGTGAAGGAACCGTAAATACCATGTAAATACCTCCAGTCAGAAAAAAAACACCGATTGCCATTGCAAACCACATTTTGCGGCTGGCAGCAATTAAAGCTGCAAGAAATGCCCCTGCAAAAGTACCAAGCGCGTGGGCCAAAAACGGAAAAAGAAAATGTTTTGGCTGAAACAGGTGTATCCCAGCCTTCAGACCTTCAGCAGTTGTATTATCAAAACCTTCAGGTGGGGGAATAACTGAACCGCTGATCATGATAATCCCCATATTTACTGCGCTGCCTGCTACTAAACCAACCATTATTGCAAGGATGTTTTTTACTATTGGATTCATTTTAAACAGAATTTTAGTACCAATTTTCGAGAGTAAAATATGTTAATTTATTTCACACTACCAAATCCAGTAAGTAATAATAAATGCCACAACCAACAACGAAGCCAAATGATATCCGGTGTTAATGAAAAACAATAGAACAGTGATTAATCTTTTAATAGAAGTATTTCATTTTAATAACCCGCTTAACAAAATAATTGAAAAACCTCCCTAACTGTTTCCGTAAACCAAAGAGTTACATGAAGTTTAAGCCATAAGAAAATTAGTTTAAGAAAATTGTCATGATAAGGTTTTCTTTTTGGCTGAAGCCAGGGAATTCCATTTAAACCATCAGGGCAAAAAATGAATAATCTCTTAAACGTTTTTCCATGAGATTTAACGATTCACAAATACAACAATTCCCCAATCCCTTTCATTAATTTCGATGCTTTTCCCTGAAGGAATATATTGGTTAATTCGCGGGTAAAATGGGTTTCCCCGATGTTGATTTCGATGATTTTTGCACCATGTTCTTTTGCCACAACCGGAATTTCGGCAGCCGGAAGCACTTCGGCATTTGTTCCGATTATTATCAGTAAATCGGCTTTTTTTGCTTCTTCGAACGAACGTTTTTTTGCAAAAGGTGGAATCGGTTCATTGAAAAAAACCATGTCGGGCTTTAATATCCCCTTGCAGATATAACACGTTGGCGGCAAAAACTTGAGGTCGACAAAACTCATATCGAATTCCGATCCACACTCGGTGCAAACCAGTTGTTTGTAAGTGCCATGCAACTCATAAACATAACGGCTTCCGGCTTTTTGGTGCAGGTGGTCGATATTTTGGGTGATGATGGATTCCAGAAAACTCCGTTTTTCCATTTTGACCAGCGTTTCATGGGCGATATTGGGTTGGGTATCGCCCAGGCTGTCGTAAAAAATTTCCTTTATCTTTTTCCACGATTGCAACGGCTTTTTGCGAAAATATTCGATTTCAAGAAAAATGGGATCCACTTTGTTCCACAGCCCGTTTTCGCCCCGGAAGGGCGGGATCCCGCTTTCGACAGAAATACCTGCCCCGGTAAATGCAACGGTATATTTTGCTTTTCTGATTAACGTTACAGCCTCATTCAGTTTTTCGAAATCAATCATTTTTCTACTCTTCCACCGAAATATCTTTATTTACCGAAACAGTGGTGTCTTCGTTAAACCTGATTTTGAAGTTCAGCTTTCTGAAAACTGAAATCATCGGTTTGTTATCTTTTGTTGTTTCGGCAGCCAGAATTTTTACGCCCCTCATTTTGGCAATTTCCATACAGTATTTGGTTAAGGTAAAACCAAGTTCTTTTTTCTGCCAGGCATCGGTTATTAAAATGGCATATTCCATAACTTCCACATCGGGATCGGCAATCAAACGGCCAACACCAATCAGCTTTTTCTTTCCTTCTTCCTCAACCTCGGCTACAATCGCGATTTCACGGTCGTAATCGATAAAACAATACTGGGATGCAATGTCGTGGGAATCGAAATAAAAATCGTACCTGAACCTGTGATAAATCGACTCTTTTGAGCAACTGGCAAGCAGTTCAAGCCACAGTGGTTCATCTTCGGGTTTTATCGGCCGCAGCAAAATTTCGGAACCATCTTTCAGTGTTGCCTTTTTAATTAAACTTTCCGGATATGGGCGCAAAATCAGGTGTGAGTACTCTTTTGCCGGTTTATTCATTATTTCCTCGTCCACAACAATACGGGCGTCGAGTGCAATAACATCGGTTGGCGTCACAACGAGCGGATTAATGTCGAGTTCAGCTATTTCGGGATAATCGGCAGCCAGGTATGACATGCGGATTAAAGCTTCTATGAGTTTATCGATGTTTTTTGGGGTATCGCCGCGATAGCCTTTCAGAAGGGGATAAATTTTAAGCGACTTCAGCATCTGGTGAGCCAGTTGCTCGTTTAATGGCGGGAATTCCAAACGTTTGTCCTTGAACAATTCAGCGGTAACCCCACCCATTCCGACCAACATTACTGTTCCGAAAATCGGGTCCTTTTTGGTTCCCACAATAAGTTCAACGCCATCTTTTGTGTTTACCATTATTTGAATGGTAACACCTTCGATTCTTGCATCGGGGCGTTTTTCTGCGGCTGTTTTTATCATATTTCGGAAAGTAGCCCTTACCATCTCATCGTCTTTGAGATTGAGCGCAACTCCGCCAACATCTGATTTATGCGTAATGTCGGGTGAATAGATTTTCATTACCACCGGATATCCTTTTTTTCGAGCAATTGCAACTGCCTCGTCTTCAGTGGCAGCCAGTTGGGGGTGAGTGGTATTTATTCCGTAATCGTTCACCAGCATTTTTGAGTCGTCTTCATTCAGGATTTTTGCTTTTGGAAAAATTTCGGTTAAATATTTTTTACGCAATTCAAGCCTGTCGTACTGAAAAGAAACCGGAACTTCCTTTGGAGTTTCGTACAACATTTGCTGGTTTTCGGAATAGTTTGAGAGGGTCATAAACGCGCGGATGGCTTGTTCGGGCGCAGTAAAACTCGAAATTCCCGCCTGGTTAAAAATCTGAATTCCTTCGCGCATACTTGCGCCACCCAACCAACCGGCCATGATAGATTTGGTTGTTTTTGATGCCAGTTGCGAAATTGCCGTTGCAGTTTCAGTTGGGGCGGTCATAGCCTGTGGTGTCAGCAAAACCAGAACTGCATCAACGTTTTCATCATCCAGAACAATTTCCGTGGCTCCGGCAAATCTTTCGGGCGTTGCATCCCCCAGTACATCTATCGGGTTTCCGTGCGACCAGAAAGGGGGTAAATATTCATTCAGCCGTTGCATTGTTTTTTCTGATAGTTCAACCAGCTTTCCACCCATCGAAATTAATGAGTCGGTAGCCATAACCCCCGGACCCCCTGCATTGGTAACAATTGCAAGCCGGTTTCCTTTCGGAACCCTGCGCCTGCCCACCAAATCTGTAAATTCGAAAATATTTCCAAAATCGAAAACACGTGCAAGTCCTGCCCTGCGGAAAACCGCGTCATAAATTGAATCTTCCGAAGCCATTGCGCCGGTGTGTGAGGCTGCTGCTGCTGCTGATTCAGGGAAACGCCCCGATTTGTAAACAATAATTGGTTTTTCACGAGAGAAAGCGCGCGCCGCCGACATAAATGTACGCGCATTGGCCATTGATTCAACATAAAGTACGATTGATTTTGTATTTGGATCCTGACCAAAATAATCGATTAAATCGCCAAAGTTTACATCCATTGAGTTACCAATGGAAACGAAATAGGAAAACCCGATGTTGGAATCATAAGCCCAATCGAGCACTGAAGTGCAAAGCGCTCCCGACTGTGAAATAAAAGCCACATGCCCTTTTTTAGGCATTCCGTTGGCAAAACTCACATTCATGTTTAATCCGGGAACTAAAATGCCAAGGCAGTTTGGCCCGATTACCCGCATATCGGGGAATTTTGCTTTTTCTGCTTTTGCCTGATCTTCAAGTATTTTTCCTTCAGCGCCCGATTCCTTAAATCCTGCCGACATGATAATCACACCATGGATTCCGGCTTCGCCGCATTCGCGAATGATTCCCGGAACAAACCTGGCTGCGGTCATAATTACCGCCAAATCAGGTGTTTTTGGCAAGCTTTTTACATCGGGGTAACATGGTATCCCAAAAACAGCTTCGCGTTTTGGGTTTACCGGATAAACCACACCGTTGAAACCGCCTCCAACCAGGTTTCTCAATGTTATTCCACCAACGCTGTTCGGATTATCTGAAACGCCAATTAGTGCTATTCGTTTTGGCTTAAAAATGCTGTTTAATTTCTTAATGGCCATTTGGTACTATTTTTGGTTTTATATGATTTGCTTTTAATTCATTTGTAAAGGTGTTCGATTTTGTCCGTAAAAATCATTAAAAAAAGTCAGTTTCCGAAATTTTTTAATCAAGATGCGATATTATTTTAAAAATGTTTAACTGTGCTTATTATCAAAATTATAGCATCAGATAATTTGCCTGAAAATGGGTTTTGCATGTTTGAAAGCAACTTAATTTTCCACTGTTTAAAAACATATTAAGGGCATTAAATCAGAAAAACCCGGGATTTCCGGGTTTTTCTGATTATGAGATCACGGCATGTTATTTTGAACTTTTTATGGGTTTCACCATTAAAATGGTAGCAACTGCAACAAAGCACAGTATTCCGCATATAGTGAAAGCCAGCGGGAAGTTTCCCAAATCTCCAAGTTTACCTCCTAAAATTGGGAAAATAATTCCACCAATAGCATAAGCTAAAAATACCCAACCATAGTTT
>JBBIVS010000063.1:10276-11216 GCA_037439605.1 Draconibacterium sp.
CCGATAAGTACTGCAAAAATGTACAGTGTTGCCTGCATTCCGGCCATCCACTGAAAAAGGATAACGAAAGCGCCCTGTGTCGCCATCATTATGGCAATTGATGATTTACGCCCGATTTTATCGCTTATCATTCCCCATAAAATACGGCCCAACCCGTTAAACAGTGCGAAGAAGATTGCCATTGCCATTGTTGCCGCGGCGCCTGCCACTTCTTTCGGAATTCCATTGGCTTCCATGGCTTCCATTGGCCAGAGTTTCATGAGTCCTATGCTCATTAATCCGGCGCCGGCCCCAAAAGCATAAGTCAATACAATCAGATAGAATTGCAGGGTTTTTAGCATTTCGCTGCTGCTGAAATCCACGGAGCCGGCAGGTTTGGTTGCTGCTTTTGATTCGACAGGTTTCCAGCCGGCGGGTTTCCAGCCATGTGCGGGAAAAATCATCCATATACTGCCAATTAAAATAGTAATAAGGAAAATAATCCCAAACACGATAAAAGTATTTGAAAGGCCGATTTTATTGATGAGTTGACCGCCACCCAAAGCGCCCAGTTTTCCGGCCAGTGTCATCCAAAGTGTGGCGCCAAAACCAAAACCTGCAACTGCCAGGCCGGTTATCAATCCTTTTTTATCGGGGTACCAGCGCATTCCAACGGCAATGGGGACAACATACCCAAAGCCAATTCCGGCTCCACCAAGAATTCCGACAAATATTAATGTTGTTATGTAGTTTTCTGCCCCGAGAAGTCCGGCGATTATATAACCCAGACCGAGGGCAACAGCACTTACAATGGTTAATTTTCGTGGGCCGAATTTGGGCATCAACCGGCCGGCAATCACCATTACAAAGGCAAAAACGGCCACACCTACCGAGAATACAACCTGAGTTTGAGTTTTTGTCCAGGCACTTTCTACCAGTTTGGTTGTAAACACTGACCAGG
>JBBIVS010000064.1:0-1313 GCA_037439605.1 Draconibacterium sp.
AGTCGGTTAATTCACCTTCAGCGGTAACTGTAAACTGTACAACCTCAGTACCTTCGGGTTTAACCTCCCTGGTGTCGGTGTAATTGAAATTTTTGGACACGTAAAGATTAATTGTTTCCGATTGCTTTCCATTAAGAACTTGTGCAGCATTTTCGATTCCTGCAAATTTTGGTGCAGTTACTTTTACTTCTCCCAGATTTGTTTTCTGGTCCTGGCCTAATGCAATGACTGTTAACATCATGCACGAAAAGAAAAAAATTGTTGTTTTCATTGTTTCAAATTTTAAATTGTTATTATTCGATAAAATTGTATTAATCACTGAATCAAAGTTCAGATAAAAACGAGGGCAGTGAATAGCAATTTTTTGATGAATGATTGCAATTTTTTGAAAGATCATTACACTTTTTTGAGAATCCTTACACTTTTTTGAATCGGGGAATTTTAGGAAGAGAAAAATGGAAGATTGATATGAATAATTTGATTGAATCTAATCTAAAGCAAATAACAGAGCGGATTAATTGATAGGGTTACCGGATGAAACTGAATTCGTTGTTAATTTCTGCCGGTCTTTAAATTCAAAAAGCCGGTTCAGGAATTCGGGAACACTTCGCGCTGAAATGGTTCCCTGTGAGTTGGAGAGATAAACAATGCCAACCTGTTCATCGCGGCAAACCGCTAATTCTGCGCGGTAGCCTTTTACAAATCCACCGTGATATGCAATTCTGCGGCCTTTGTAATCCACAATTCTCCAACCGATTCCATAAGATTTTGAGTCTATGGTTTCCCACTGCGAAAAATATCCCCGACTCAGTTCAGTTTGAATGTAGGGGGTGAAAATCATCTCTTCGACATTTTCATTTACTGCTGGATTTGGATTCCCAAGCAAAGCAATCAGAAAACTTGTCATATCGGAAATACTGGCATTAATTCCGGCTGCCGCGGTTGTTGTGTAATACCGATCGTTTAACTTAATGGTAGTTGCACCGGAGTGGGGCAAGGCTTTATTTTCGTTCTTTCTGAACGCTTCGAAACCGGTTGAGGCATCGTTCATTCCGAAAGGAATAAATACCTTTTCCTTCAGCACTTCGCAGTAACTTTTACCCGTTTTGCATGCAACAATGGTATCGAGCAAACTGAACATTACATTCTGGTAGGCATAAACCTGCCCGGGCATTGCCGGTGTGTTTGCCAGGTACAATTTGTTCATTATCCGGTTTATTGGCACTTTCTGTTCCACCAAATCATCGTAAGCATGTGCAGATAGTCCGGTAGTGTGGGTCAGCAAATTTCTGATGGTTAATTCATCGGTTACT
>JBBIVS010000064.1:1373-11161 GCA_037439605.1 Draconibacterium sp.
AATTTGTTCATCGGCAAGTATTCCGGCCAAAACCCCTGATACCGGTTTCGAAACCGACGCCAGCCTGAAAATGGTGTGTTCATTAATCAGATCTTGTGTTCCTGATTTTTTTACACCAAAACATTTTGAGTAAACCACCTCATTCCGGTAAATCACCGCCACGGCTGCACCCACTGTGCCCGATGCTTTTATTTCAGCAGTAATCAAACTATCGTATTCATGAACGATTTCTTCAATTTCGAAGTGAGGGGGAACAACGGCCGGACTGGGTTCGGTTGCAATAGAATCGCGCAAATTGCCAGTTTGCGGAGTGGTTAATATGTATTGTTGCCAGGAGACAAACAAAATGAGCGAAACAAATCCAATAAAAATTACTAATACGGTTTTCTTCATGCATCCATAATTTTAGCCGACAAAAATTTTCGGCAAATTCAAAACGTCCACAAAATAGAAATCAAAAAACAAAAAAGGAAAAAACTTTTAATCATTTTTCCCTTTTTTATCAATAACGAACTGTTGGTTATTTTATTTCAGTTTCAGAAACGCTTCTTTTATTTCGTTGTAAGTCGTATCGCTGATTTTGTACAACGGCGAACGCAATTCGTTTTCAATTGTGCCCTGAATGTGCATCAATGCTTTTACCCCGCCCGGGTTTCCTTCTTTAAAAATGAGTTTAAACAGGTCTATCATTTCGAAATGAATTTTGGTTGCATCAGGGTAGTTTCCGGCAAGCGCTAAATGCATAAGGCTGCTCACTTTATGTGGCAACGCATTGGCAATCACCGAAATCAGACCTTTGCCGCCTATTGTTGTGGTGGGTAGGGCCAAAACATCGTCGCCCGAAATCATGGTGAAATTATCGGGGGTGTATTTGGAAATGGTTGCAATTTGCGACATAATTCCCGATGCTTCTTTTACAGCAACAATTTTATCCGATGCTTCTGCCAGTCTGACAACTGTTTCGGCTTCAAGGTTTACGCCTGTGCGCGAAGGTACGTTGTATAAAATAATGGGCAGCGGACTTTCCTTTGCAATTGCGCTGTAATGCCTGAACATTCCTTCCTGAGATGGGCGGTTGTAATAAGGAGTTACAATTAGTAAACCGCTGATTCCCTGTAAATTTGTTTTCTTTATCTGATTGATAATTGCCTGCGTATCGTTTCCTCCCATTCCGACAACTACCGGTAATTTTCCTGAATTTTCGCGTGCACACTGTATCACGTTCTGTTTTTCCTCTGAAGTAAGTGTAGCCGATTCGGCAGTTGTGCCCAAGGCCACAAGGTAGTCCATTCCTCCTGTAACCTGTCTCTCGATAATGGCTTCAAGTGCTTTGTAATCGATTTGGTTTTTGTTTGTAAACGGAGTAATTAAAGCTACTCCGGTTCCTGTAAATAGCTGACTCATTCAATTATTTTTTATTTAGTTGCGCAAGATAGAAAATTTGCTGTTTGGCAATGTACATTGAATCCTGGTTTTCGCCAATATTAACGTTCAGGTCAAAATAATTCTTCTCGTTTTGCGAACTTCCAACTTTAAACCGTGCCTGCGAAAGCGCTGTTATATAATCGAGTACCAGGTTGTCTTCCATCGCTATGTTGAAAAGAACTTCGAACCTGATATTTGTAAATTCATCAACTTTCTCTTTTTTTGGTAATCCCCAAAAATCAATATCTTTCACTGTAAGCGTGTTTGAATCCTGATGCGGATTGGTAATTTCCTCGAATACACAAAAACCCCTGAAAATAACCTGTTCGCGGTTAAAGTAGCTTTTCAGATACTGAAATGCCTCTTTTTGGGTGGGTTGCCAGATAACGCCAATGGTTTTGATGGTATTGATATTTGGTAGCACCGGATTGCGGTCGATTGCCGAAACGATTTTGGCTAATTTCCTTCGCGCTATTTTTTCTTTGATATCTCTGATTGTCATTTGGCCGCAAAAATAAAAATTGTTTTATGCAATTGCTATATTTTTGCCACTATGTAATTTTTTAATTGAAGGGATTTTCATTAATTGCTCCTTACCTGAATTTGACAAATGGTATTTATAATTTTCGGTTATCAAAGATTCAAACGGGATTTCGAGATATTTATGAAGTAATGCTATCATTTTCAAAGTCAAAGGTCTTTTACCATTTAACACTTCAGATACCCTTGTTTTTCCACCAAACAGAGGAGCAATATCTGTTTGTTTTAAATTCATTTGTTCCATCCTGAATTTTATTGCTTCAATTGGGGATGGCGCTTCCAAACTGAAATTTTCGTGTTCATAGTTTTCAATCAACAACGATATGAGCTCCAATTCCTCCCCTTTTGTTGAGTCAGGCTTAATCGGGTATTCTGAACTGTGAATAATTTCGTAAACTCTTTCACAGGCACTATCATAATCTTCCTTTGTTTTTAAAATACTATTTTTCATATCGAACTGTTTTTGCATCTATTTTACTGTATTCGTCATGAGTTCCAAACCAAACAATGAAGACTAATTTTAATTCGTATTCAATATCCGCAATTAGTCTGAAATCATTTCCTTTTATATTGAAAACCACGCGTTTATTTCCAATAATAATGGCATTGCGGTATTTGGCTTTTAATTGACCCGAGTTGCCCCAGTCTGCTTTTCTAACCTCAAAAATCCATGCCTTTAATGATTCTGAGGCAGCAGAATATCTGTTATTTACCACAAGATCAATTAATGTTTTTTCTTTTATAATCCGCATTACTGTTTGCAAATATAATGAAATGTTACCATATTGGGTAACTTTATTGGTGTTTTATTCTTTAATCCAGCATTTTTAAAAATTCGTCTTCCGAAATAATTTTCACTCCAAGCTGATTTGCCTTGTCGAGTTTGCTTGGACCCATGTTTTCGCCTGCCAATACATAACTTGTATTTTTTGAAATCGATCCTATATTTTTGCCACCGTTTTTTTCAATCATTTCTTTTAATTCATCGCGCGAATATTTGTTAAAAGTTCCGGAAATAATGATGTTCAGACCGGCAAGTTTCTCGGTTCTGCCCAACAATTTATCTTCACTGATTTCGAATTGCAACCCAATTTCCTTTAACTTTTGAATGCGTAAAATATGTTCCTCCTTCGAAAACCATCCAACGACACTTTCCGCAATTCGTTCGCCGATTTCATCAATTTCAGTCAGTTCTTCTTTTTTTGCAGATTGAATATTTTCGATATTATGAAGTTTTTTGGCTAAAGTTTTTGCAACAGTTTCGCCCACAAAACGGATTCCAAGGGCAAACAGCACCCTTTCGAATGGCACTTTTTTCGAGGCTTCCAATCCATCAAGAATTCTTTGAGCCGATTTTTCGCCCATTCGTTCCAGATTGGCTAACTGTTCTTTTTTCAGATCATACAGTTCTGTAATATTTTTTGCCAAGCCCTGGTTGTAAAGAAGTTCGATGGTTTCTTCGCCCAAACCATCAATATCCATTGCTTTGCGGCTGACAAAGTGTTCCATTTTGCCTTTTATCTGCGGAGGACATCCATCTTCGTTGGGGCAAAAATGGGCTGCTTCACCTTCAGTCCTTATCAACGGAGTTCCGCATTCGGGGCAGTTTTCAATAAATTTAACCGGCTGAAACATCGGGTGGCGTTTGGTTGTGTCAACGCCAGTAATTTTCGGGATGATTTCGCCTCCTTTTTCCACAAAAACCATATCGCCCAAATGTAAATCAAGGTTTCCAATGATATCGGCATTGTGGAGCGAAGCCCGCTTGACCACTGTTCCGGCAATTTGAACAAGTTCAAGAATGGCAACCGGAGTCACCGCCCCTGTTCTTCCCACCTGGTAAACAACATCGAGAAGTTGTGTGGCAACATTTTCGGCCTTAAATTTATAAGCTATTGCCCAACGTGGCGATTTGGCCGTAAAACCCAGATTATCCTGTAATTTTTTCGAGTTCACTTTTATTACAACACCGTCGGTGGCAACCGGGAAATGGTGGCGTTCAGCATCCCACTTTTTAAGGAAGGCAAAAACTTCATCCAGATTTTTACAAATTTCTGTGGCCTCCGAAATTTTGAAACCCCATTCTTTCGCTTTTTGCAGGCTTTCGTAATGCCCGTCAAAGGGCAAGTCTTTTCCGGGAATGTAGTAAAAGTAAGCATCCAGTTTTCGTGAAGCCACTATTTTTGAATTTTTCATTTTCAGGGTACCGGCAGCAGTATTCCGCGGATTGGCCAGCAACGGTTCGCCTGCTTTTTCCAGTTCGGCATTCAGCTCATTAAAAACTGAAAACGGCATCACAATCTCACCACGTATTTCAAATTCATCAGGATAATCATTTCCCCGCAATTGCAATGGTATTGATTTGATAGTACGCACATTCCGTGTAACATCGTCGCCTTTTACACCATCTCCGCGCGTAACAGCACGCACTAATCTCCCCTTTTCATAAGTTAAACTAATCGAAGAACCATCGAATTTTAGTTCGCAAACGTATTCAAAACCGGTATTGATAATTTTTTTTATCCGGTTGTCAAAATCTGCGATTTCTCCTTCGGAATAGGCATTCGACAGCGAAAGCATGGCATATTTGTGCTCCACCTGCTCAAAATCGCTGCCTGAATCGCTGCCAACCCGCTGTGTCGGTGAGTTCGGATCGGCAAATTCGGGGAATTCGGCTTCCAGTTTTTCCAGTTCCTTCAGTTTCATATCGAAATCATAATCCGAAATAACCGGTTGGTTCAGAACGTAATAATTGTAGTTATGTTCTTCAAGCTCCTGTCGTAATTCCTTAATTTTAATAAGTGATTCCTCGCGCTTCATTTGTAATAATTTTCTTTTTTCATAAAACAAAACGGTGGTTTAAAGGGTTAAAAGTACAGAAGATTTTATTCAACATTGAGAATAGAAAATAGTTTTATCCGAAATTTTTAAACAACAGAACAATGGCATTTACACTCGAAATTTGCGAAAAAGCAAGAGATTTTAACCTTCCGGCTACCGACGGTAAAACCTATTCGCTGGAAAGTTTTAAGGATTCAAAATACCTGGTTATTTTTTTCACCTGCAATCACTGTCCGTACGTAATTGGCAGTGATGAAGTAACGCGAAAAACTGCTGAACGGTTTAAACCATCGGGAGTTGAGTTTGTCGGAATCAATTCGAACAGTAAAAACACTTACGCTGAAGATGATTTTCCGCACATGGTTACCCGAATGAAAGAGCACAACTTTCCATGGAAATATTTGTACGACGAAACGCAGGAAATTGCGCTGGCATACGGAGCGCTTCGCACGCCTCATTTTTATGTTTTTGATGAGGAAAGAACACTGGTTTACACCGGCCGCGGGGTTGACAGTCCGCGCGATACATCGAAAATGACGGTAAATGATTTGGAACGGGCACTTGAAGAACTGACTTCAGGAAAACCAGTTTCAGTTCCACTGACCAACCCGATTGGCTGTAACGTGAAGTGGGAAGGAAAAGACAAACACTGGATGCCGGCTGATGCGTGCGATTTGGTTTGGTAGAAAAGCCTCTTCCGGCCGTTCCCGGGGGATGAGTTTTGCATGAAATTAACAAAGAATAATATTCTGTTTTTCCGCGTTCGATTAGTTTTTAGTAAGTTTACGATTGTTTAATTTAAACCAATAAAACCTTTTAAAAATGAAAAAGAAAAATTCTATTCTGATTGCGATTTTCGTGATGTTTGCTATTGTTTCAAAAGCACAAAATTCACCAAAAGATTTTTACGGTATGTGGACCCTCGACATTGAAGGCGGCTCGGTGGGTTGGCTGAATGTGAATGAAGACAAGGGTTTTCTGGATGCCGAACTTCTTTGGCAGGGCGGGAGCGTGGTTCCGGTTGCCAGTGTTTATTTTGTTGATAATACCACTTTGGTGGTTACACGTACACGGGAAATTGCCCGTGGCGAAGATCGAAAACATATTATTGCACAAACCTTTCAGTTTAAACGGAAAGGCGACAAACTGGAAGGCATAATGACAGAACCAGCCCGTGACGGAATGAGTGTAATTTCGTTTAAATATAAAGGATGGAAACTTCCCAATCCAGGTCCGGCGCCTGAATTAGCGAAGGTTAAATATGGTGAACCAATTCAGCTTTTTAACGGCAAGGATTTAACTGGCTGGAAACTGATAAATCCAAAACAGGCCAATGGGTTCAAGGTGGTTGACGGAGTTCTTGTTAATGATCCGGTGAACCCCGAGGGTCAGCGCGTGAATTTCGGCAATTTGCGCACCGAAAAGGAATTTGAAGATTTCAAACTTACACTCGAGGTAAACGTTCCGGAACGCAGCAACAGCGGTGTTTATCTGCGGGGCATGTACGAAATTCAGGTGGTCGATTCGTATGGAAAAGAGTTGGATTCGCACAACATGGGAGGTTTGTACAGCCGGGTTTCACCCGCTGTGGCAGCCGAAAAGAAAGGTGGCGAGTGGCAAAGTATGGAAATGATTCTCTGCGACAGACATGTAACGGTTGTGCTGAACGGCAAAAAGATAATCGACAACCAACCTGTTTACGGGCCCACCGGTGGCGCTATGCAAGCCGATGTTTTTAAACCGGGGCCAATTTACCTTCAGGGCGACCACGGAAAAGTATCGTACAGGAATATTGTATTGACACCGGTTGTGAAATAGGTTGTGTGATTTTTAATCGCATTTCCAAATCCGCGATTTAAAATTGCGGCACCCATTGAAAAAGGATTCTGTTAAAAAATTTGATGAATGGAATCCTTTTTCTTTTGCCAATCTCAAACTTTCCTTAATTTCAAAATGTTCATAACGAAAATAGTTCAAATGAAATCAAAACTGATAATTCTTATTGCTGCAATGACATTCGAATCCAATGCCTTTTCCCAGATTTCCCCGAAAATTGAGCATATAGTTAAAAAGCAAACCGCTTCAATGACTGAACTTTGCAAACAACTTCATCAAAACCCTGAATTGTCGTTGCAGGAATTTGAAACCTCGAAACGAATGGCTGCCGAATTACGAAAAGCCGGTTTTGAAGTAACTGAAAACTTTGGCGGGAATAATGTGGTTGGGATACTGAAAAATGGGGAGGGCCCGGTGATAATGTTGCGCACCGACATGGACGCACTGCCCATTGAAGAGAAAACCGGTTTTGATTTTGCAAGTACAAAAACCGTTAAAAATATTGAAGGTGATGAAGTTGCAGTTATGCATGCCTGCGGACACGACATTCACATGTCGGTGTGGGCGGGGACAATTCACACGCTGGTTGCGTTAAAAAATGAGTGGAAAGGAACTTTGCTGGCGATTGCCCAGCAGGCTGAAGAAATCAGCGGAGGGGCTGGCTTGGCAATTGAAACAGGACTGTTTCAGAAATTTCCTAAACCCGATTTTGCATTGGCTTACCATATTAATCCAGAGTTGGAATCAGGAAAAATCGGTTTGGTGGGAGGGCCTGTTTTTGCAGGCGTTAAAACCGCCGAAATTACAGTTTACGGGAAAGGTGGCCACGGCGCTTATCCTGAAAAATGCATCGACCCGATTGTGATTGCTTCGCGGATTGTATTGGATTTACAAACCATTGTCAGTCGCGAAATCAGCCCGCTCGAACCGGTTGTTGTTACAGTTGGTTCAATTCATGGCGGAACCCGGCCAAATATTATTCCGGATGAAGTAAAAATGGAACTTACGCTGAGGTATTATTCTGACGAAGCCATTGAAAAAGTGATTTCTGCAATAAAGCGAATCAGCCGGGCGGCAGCACAAATGGCAGGTATGCCGGAAGAAAAGTTGCCGTTAGTTAAAATTGAGTCGGCCGAAACCCCACCTGTTATCAATAATCAGGAATTAAGTGATAAAATCAGAATATATGCGGCAGGAACAATTGGCGCCGAAAATATTGTAAAAACTGCACCTGCAATGGTTGGTGAAGACTTTGGAAAATATGGCCGCACACCTGAAAATATTCCCATTTGCCTGATTTGGCTTGGAAGTACAAGTACTGATTTAATGAAGGAGTTAAAAGTGAAAGTCGAAAAACCTGCCCCACTTCATTCTCCGTTTTTGAATCCCGACTATGAAAACACTATCGAAACCGGAATTAATGTAATGGCCGGAAATGTGATTGGATTGATGGAAATGACTGATTTCAGAAATGTTAAACCTCTGTACTTAAAACAGCTGCTTCAGGAACGTAATTAATGAAATTGCCGGCATCAATGTTATATGCCAAAATAAGTAATTTACCGCCCCGGAAGATTTTTAACATTTATTCAATCCGAAGATTATACACCCCCTTAATCAGTATTTTTTTCAATTCATGAATATTGGTTAATTCAACAAAACCATTATTTATGCGGCCGACAGTAACTTTTTGCCTGCTGAAGTAAAAAAGTTCACCGGTTTCCTTTTCAAGGACAAGTATATAATTTTCACCTTCAGCTTTCAGAATAGCGCTTTCAGGCACAGAAAAAACAGAATCGCTGCCGGTAATAATATCACCTTCAATAAATTGATAGCTAACCAAAGAAATGGTTTCTGGACTTTCAATTTCAGCAAAACAGTCGATTGACTTTGTCTCATTGTTTATCGATTTCCCGACCAACTTTAAAATTGCTGAATATTTTTCGCTTTTGGTTCCTGCAAGATAATACTCAACATGTTGGCCTACCTTTACTTTATTGATGTCTTTTTCGAAAACCGACAACTTAATCTGAAATGATTCCGTGTCGATAATTTCAGCAATAATTTGCTGAGATTCAACAAATTGCCCGATATTAGCATTAATGTTGCTTACAATACCCTTAATCGGAGCTTTTACTGAATACGAAGTGTAAAATTTCCCTTCTTCAATTTGTTTTACCTCAAGTCCAAGAAGTTCAAGCTTTATTTTCAATGCATTGAATTTGGCCTTTTCCACATTGTACATACTTTCTGCCTGGATAAAATCTTTTTTGGCGCCAATATTTTCAGCCATCAATTCTTTTTGCCGTTCATATTCTGTTTTCAACCGGTTGAGCATTGCAACCGATTCAGCAAAATCTTTTTGCATGTCGATAAATTCATTCCCCGATACCTCGAACAACACCGTTCCTTTACTAACCAATTGCCCTGGTTTGCACCAGATACGGGAAACTAATCCCTGTGCCGGCAAACTGATTTGTGCGCGGCCGTTCACGGATGGGACCACAGTTCCGGTAAAGTGAACCAAATCAGAAAAAGGAGAAAGTATTGGTTCGCCAAACTCCATCTTTTCCGACTCAAACTGGGCTTTGGTTATTTCAATCAATCCCGTTTCAGGCTCCGAAACTTCAGCCGTTTTGTTTTTACACGAAAACAAAAGCATACTAAAGATGAGCATTATAAAAGTTAAATTCTGTTTCATTTTTATTTATTTCGAAAAGTACATTATTTCTGAAGTTGACGCATTGTAACCAAAAACGTTTTCAAGATATTCGATTTGAATTCGAATTGCCGTTTCGTAACTGTTTACAAACTGGTAAAAGTTGATTTCGCCCATTTGATATGTTTTGAGTGCCGTGCGCATGATTTCGTCGTGCAAAATTTTTCCCGAGTCGTTGTAATTATCAAGCAATGCCTTGTATTTCAATTGCCCGCTTATCAACTCGTTTAACCTGTTTTTGATTATGGCGGATTCGTTTTCGGCAATCAGATTTTGCGAATTTCCTGAAATTTCAGCAGCCTGCGTTCTTCCCCTGTCGCTGCCAAAAAACAGCGGAACAGCCACTCCTATCTGGAACCCATGATAATATTTTGAATTCTCGTATTTGTTTGAACCTAAAAAATAGTTGAGTGAGAAATCGGGCAAT
>JBBIVS010000065.1:0-11132 GCA_037439605.1 Draconibacterium sp.
GGGGTCAAACCATTACAACGGCTTATCTGCCGCTCGATAATTCTGAATTCTTTAAAAGCCAGATGACGCTTTTCGACTGGTTTTGTCAGTTTACGAGCGACACCACCGAAATATTTGTACGAACCTATCTTGGCCGGATGCTTTTTACAGGCGACGAAATTTATAAAAAAGTAAACGTACTTTCCGGAGGCGAAAAAGTTCGTTGTATGATTGCAAAGATGATGCTTGCCAATGCCAATGCCCTGATTTTGGATACGCCAACCAATCACCTCGATTTGGAATCAATACAATCTTTTAATAATAATTTGCAGCGTTTTCCGGGCAATATTTTTATGTCGTCACACGACCACGAGTTTATCTCAACCGTTTGCGACCGTATTATCGAATTAACGCCCAATGGCATGATTGACAAACTGATGAATTACGACGATTATATTACTGACGAAAGAATTCATGAGCAAAGAGAACGGTTGTATTCGAAATGAAAACTGCTTTTTAAAAATTTTATCAGCAAACTTTTAGAAGAAACATTTAACTTTTTTGTTTATTTCTTGTTTACAGAAGTTGAACAATTGAAATATCATGGAAAAAGAAAAATGGACAACGGAAAACATACCTGATTTAAAAGGTAAAGTAATTATAGTAACTGGTGGAAACAGCGGATTGGGTTACGAATCGGTTAAAGCATTTGCCAAAAAAGGCGCTGAAGTAATTTTAGCAAGCCGATCGGTTGAAAAAGGTGAAGCTGCCAAAAAAGCGATGGGTGAAGTTAAAGGCAACATTTCGGTTTTACAGTTGGATTTGATGGATTTTTCGTCAATAAAAAGTTTTACCGAAAAATTCAGGGAAAAATACACAAGGTTGGATGTGCTGCTGAACAATGCAGGAATAATGACAACGCCGTATTTTCTGACCAAAGACGGGCTGGAAGCACAAATGGGAACAAATCATTTCGGACATTTTGCGCTTACCGGATTGCTTTTCAACCTTTTAAAAAATACTCCGGCATCCCGCATAGTTAATGTAAGCAGCATGGCACACAAACAGGGAAAAATGGATTTCAGTAACCTCCTGTTTGAAAACGGAGTTGGTTATTCTCCCATTAAATCTTATGGCCGTTCAAAATTGGCGAACCTGCTTTTTACTTACGAACTTCAGCGGAAAATGGCAACCAACGGAATAAAAACCATTGCAGTGGCGGCGCATCCGGGTGTTTCAAATACAAACCTGGCACGTTATCTCGAAGACAAGTTGATATTTAAAATATTAAAACCGATGATGTCGCCTTTAATTCAGGAACAGGATATGGGAGCGCTCCCGCAAATTCGCGCTTCGGTTGATGAAAAAATAAAGGGGGGCGAATTTTACGGGCCGGACGGATTCAACGAAATGAAAGGTTTTCCGGTTTTGGTAAAATCAAATGCAGCATCGCATAATTTGGAGGATGCCAAAAAATTGTGGGAAGTTTCTGAAAAAATAACAGGGGTTTCATTTCAATTTTAAAAGTTAAATCACCTTCGGGATAGATGTGTGTAAGACCAATTCCATATTTTTGTGAGCTTCCGGAAAATTGGATAATTTGCACCGTGGCTTCAGCCCGGTGAAAAGAGACATCATGAACACAAGGGCTTTAGCCATTAAGAGAATTAAATGCTAAAGCCGAAAAAGACGCCGAAAAGGTTTAAACACCGGGCTAAAGCGCCGGTGTAATAATTGATTGTTTTTTCAGTGATTTGAAAGGTGAAATTTTTCGTACAGTCGGAAAGATTGATATGTAATTTTTTTATCTTAGTTTTGCTTACTTATTAAATATTTTTAAAAAGATGATTTCTGATAAAGTAAACAAACTACTGATTCTTTCTTTTTCTGTCTTCTTATTGTGGAGTTGCCAATCCAAATATCCCGGTGTTCCTGAATCTTATCATACACTTTTAGATTCGGCAATGTTAAAAGCCGGTGAAAATGCTCTTGAACTTCAAACAGCTCTTGCCGAAGTTCCGAAAGAGCAAAAAGAGGGAATGGCATTTATTATCAGCTATATGCCGAAGCGTGATTTAACGACTTTAACAGCGGAATTTTTGCTCGAAAATTCGGAATACGCTTACAAAGCCCGCGAAAAGTACTCCTGGTGTGCAGCCCTTCCCGATTCGGTTTTCTTTAATGAAGTTTTACCTTATGCAATCATTTCTGAAAACCGCGATCCCTGGCGAAAGGACTTTTTTGAACGCTTTTCGAAATATGTTGACGACAAAAACAATATGGTTGACGCCATTTTTGCCATTGCCCGTCCGATTCCCAAAGAAGTAAATGTGGAATACAACACCAAACGCTCGAAAGTGGATTTGAGCCCGAAAGAAGCCATGGCCGAAAATATGGCAACCTGCACCGGGTTATCCATCATTTTAACGGATGCATTCCGCTCGGTGGGAATTCCGTCGCGGCTGGCCGGAACGGCAATGTGGACCAATTACAAGGGAAACCATACCTGGAGCGAGGTTTGGGTTGACGACCAGTGGCAGTTCATTGAATATTATCCGGATACGTTAAACCAGTCGTGGTTTTTGGCCGATGCCGGAAAAGCCGATCCAAACAACATGCTGCACTGGATTTACGCAACTTCCTACAAACCAACCGGACTTTATTATTATGCTGCTGTTGACGGAGCACATGGTTTGGATTCAATTGATACAAGCGGATTTCCCGAAGAAATGCAGACCCGTTATAAACGAATGGAAAAGCGGCCTAAAAAAGGAGAACCCTATATCTGGGGTGTCAATGTCACTCAAAATTATATCGATCTGTATCAGAAATCAATCGGGAACAGTACCTTGCAAGAGAATGAACTGATGGCCAATTTTGTAGTTTTCGCAGATGAAAACACATCAAAAAGCGAATCGAGAATCAGTTGCAGGGTTGATATTTTCGAGGGAGATAAATTGGTGGATTTTGGTTATTCGCCCCGAATAACCGATGACATGAACCTTTTCCTGAAATTCCGTTTAAAGAAAGGAACAAAATACACTGCAGTAATTACAAATCATGGTGAAGGAATTAATCAAACTTTTCCAATCACTACCGGAAATAACGTATATGAAGAATACAAACTTGTTCTTAACAAATAATCTGATTAAGATTTTCAAAAACAACAAATAATGAAACATTTCCTGATAATTCTGCTCATTGTTTTAACCACGGTAACCGCGGCCAAATCGCAAACAACAAACATTATAACACATAATAAAGTACTAATCAACACCGATCCTTCAAAAGGCGAAAAAAGTTTTAAGGAATGGGGTGTTTTCCCTGATAAAAACAAGGAAGTTCGCCGCATTTTGATGAAAGTCACTTTGGCTTATCCGCAAGACCGGCCGATTGCTCATTGGGATTATATGGATCGCATAAAAATATTGCGCAAAGGCGGAGTAAATGGCAAAAATATCAATTTCGAAATTGGCCGGATGTTAACGCCCTACGGCAGTAATTTTAAAGAAGGCTGGAGTTATACCTGGAAAGTTGATGTTACCGATTTTGAGTCGTTCCTGCGCGACAGCGTTGAAATTGAATACATTCACACGGGATACGAGCCGCCTGAGTTGGGTTGGGATTTAACCATTGATTTTGAGTATTTATTTGGTACGCCGGTTGCCAGATTCATTTCGGTTGAAAAAATGTGGGACGGAAATTTTCAATACGGAAATCCGCAAAACGATATTGGGAGCCAGTTAACTCCGAAAAAAATCAGGCGGGCAAAAGGAAGTTCTTTCGGCAGGTTCCGTATTCAGCATACAGGGCATGGAATGGACAGGCCGAGTGGCTGCAGCGAATTTTGCAGCCGCTGGCGCGAGTTGGTTTTCGACGGAAAAGTGGTTGACCACCGTGATTTGTGGAAAGATTGCGGCAACAATCCGCTTTATCCGCAGGGCGGGACCTGGATTTTCGACCGCGCCTACTGGTGCCCCGGCGATTTGCAGGAGCCAGATATTATTGATATTCCGCTAACTAAATCAACACACACCCTCGATTTAAACATGCAGCCTTTTACTTCCAACGATTTGGATCAGCCAAAAGAACAAATCACCTCTTATTTTTTCCAGTTTGCTGAACCAAACCATTCCAACGATGTGGCCATCGAAGAAATTATTGCGCCAAACAACTTATCAAATTATAACCGGTTTAATCCGACCGGATTTAATCCGCAAATCAAAATCAGAAATCTTGGTAAGGAAAACCTGAGAACTCTGGAAATCATTTATAAAACAGTGGGAATTGGAGAAAGAACGTACCATTGGGAAGGCGATCTTGCTTTTTATGAATCGGCAATCATATCTCTTTCGGGTGAGATTTCAGCAAAAACAGGAACCAATACTTTTTCAGTGATTTTGGCCAATCCAAACGAAGTTGAAGATGAATGGGACGGCGACAATTCAATGGAATCGGAGTTTTACGATATTCCCACTTTGCCAGCCAAAATTGTGGTCGATTTTCTGACCAACAACAAACCAAAAGAGAATTCACTTTTTATCGTAAACAGTTCAAATGATACGGTTTTTATGAAATCGGCCGAAATGCTCGAACCGGCAACAAAATATTCCGATACACTTGAACTGGCAGAAGGAAACTACTTTTTAATGCTGACTGACACGGTTGGCGACGGTCTTGAATTCTGGTTTCAACCCGAATCGGGTTATGGCAGATTGCAGCTAAAAGATGACTTCGGAAACCTGATCCACTTGTTTGAAAGCGACTGCGGAAATGGCCAGTTTTACAGCTTTCGTGCCGATAAAAACGCTGTGGTTGACACAACGGTTTCGCAACTTTCTGTAAATATATTTCCACGGATGGTTAAGGATTATCTTTCGATATACACCACCACCAATAAAAAATCGACGCTGAAAATACGCATCACCAAAGACGGGGAGTACATTGAAACGCATGAATTCACAAACATCAGGGATTCAGTTACCGGACTGGATGTAAAACATTTGCAGGAAGGACGTTACGTAATGGAAATTTACATTGATGGCGAACACAAGATGAACCGGCGGTTTAATAAAAGGTGATTTACCATATTATCGCCAAGCTAAAGCATGGTGCAAAATCCCATAATGTATCTCCGTTTTAATATTGGTTTTGACCTAATTTTCATATTTTTGGAATTAAATCATTCACCAACTTAAAATCAGGATATGAAACATTCAATTCTTTTTCTTCTGATCTTAACTTTCCCATTTCTTTCAATTGCGCAATCCAGTAAGGTTTTTGACAACCTTTCCATGAAAAGTGAAATACTGAAGATGGATCGGAAATATGCCATTTACCTTCCTCCGGGTTACGAAACTTCTCAGCGCAGTTACCCTGTTTTGTATTTGTTGCATGGCGGTGGCGACAACCAAACGGGCTGGGTTCAGTTTGGCGAAGTACAGCACATTGCCGACAAAGCCATTGCCGACGGCAGCGCAACTGCAATGATTATCGTAATGCCCGATGCAAACACCGGCCAGCGGGGATATTTCAACAGCATTAAAGGAGACTTTCAGTACGAGGATTTTTTCTTTCAGGAGTTTATGCCGTTTGTAGAAAAAACATACCGCATAAAAGCTGAAAAAAGATACCGCGCAGTGGCCGGCTTGTCGATGGGTGGCGGCGGAACATTTGTTTATGCACTTCGCCATCCGGAATTATTTTCTTCTGCATGTCCGTTGAGTGCTTCCTGCGGCCCGCTGAACATGGAAGAAATGGAACGTTACAAATCGCGCCCCGGAATGCAGGATGCAACCACTGAACAACTTGAAACTTATTTCAAAAAACACAGCGTTGTGGAAATGGTGAAAAACATGCCCGACGACCAGAAAAAGGCTGTCCGCTGGTTTATCGATTGCGGCGACGATGATTTTCTGTACGAGGGCAACGCGCTGGTACATATCGAAATGCGGAAAAAGGAAATCCCGCACGAATACCGCGTCCGCAATGGTGGCCACACGTGGACGTACTGGCGCGAATCGCTGCCAGTGGTATTGTCGTTTATTTCGGATGCCTTCCATCAGTATTGAGATATTTTTGATTCTGGATTTTGGATACTTTATGCTTGGATTTTTATCCAACGGGATAATCCGGTTTGAAAGGGAAACCGGATTCTTTCCGATTCTGAATAAACGACATGGGTATTTTATTTTTGAAAATATTGAAAAATTTATTTATGAAATTTTTTCTCTTTTTTATCCTGACATTGTTGATATCGATGAGTTTATTTGCGCAAGACCGTACCAAATGGTTTGAGTTTTATCTGCCGTGGACAGACTCGACAAAAACCGTTACCGACATGTCGGCATACCTTGATGCGCCTGCCGGCAAACATGGCTTTTTGCAGGTTACACCCGATGGCCATTTCAAATTCGAAAACAAAGCTGAAACGGAACGTTTTGTGGGAGTGGTGAACGTGGCCATTGCCAACTTTCCCACAAAAACGGAAGCAAAAATTCTGGCTGCACGCATGGCCAAATTTGGTATTAATCTCGTCCGTATCCATTTAATGGATGTTGAAGGCGTTTACGGGCTTTTTCAGAATTCAGCACAAAACACGCTTCAAATTAGCTCCGAACGGCTCGATAAAATGGACTATTTTATCAAATGCCTGAAAGACAAAGGAATTTATTTCAATTTTTGCATTCATGCCGGACGAATATACAAAACAGCCGATGGGATTGATTCTCCGGTGAAAAACGACCAAAGCAAATATGTTACCCTGTTTAACCAGAAAATCATTAACCTTCAGAAAGATTTCGCCCAAAAAATTATCGGTCATGTAAATCCTTATACAAAACTTACTTATGCTGATGACCCGGCCATGGCCAACCTGGAACTAACCAACGAAAACTCGATGTTCAACGGGTGGTTTGGATGGCAGTCCGACTATCTTTTTGGAGAAGCGACCAGTGGAATTGGCCCTTTTTACGCTGCCGAACTCGATACAAAATTCAACAAATGGCTGGCTGATAAATATGAAAACGACAGTTTGCTTGCATTGGCATGGCATGGAAATGCGGGCGGAACATTTACCGAGCTGGTTAAAAACGGTTCATTTGAGCAAAACCTGACAAACTGGTCGCCGTTAGTGGCCGGAGGGGCAGCAGGAACAATAACAGCAGACGCAACCGTTGCGAAGCATGGCACAAAATCGGTTAAAGTTGCAGTTTCCAAAGCCGGCGCCGAGCACTGGAATATTCAGCTTAAAACAAACGATTTCAGGGTTGCAAAGAACAGGGATTATAAAATCGGGTTTTACGCAAAAGCCGATGCAGTAAAGGAAATGAGGGTTGAAGTGATGGAAAACCAAACCTGGAAATGGATAATGGGGCCTTTTATTTCTGTCACAACCGACTGGAAATACCACGAAATTTATTTCAATGCCCCGTTTGCATCAAATGCCTTAATTGTGGCTTTTGAGTGGGGAAAACAAACCGGTACTTTCTGGCTCGATTCGGTAACTGTTACCGAAACTTTTGGTATCGGACTTGAAAAAGGCGAATCGCTGACAACAAAAAACATTAAACGAACCAAAAACAGCGAAATAGGGAAATTTACCAAACAGCGGGTTGGCGACAACGCTGAGTTTTATTTCGATATCGAGAAAAATTATACCGAGCAACTTTCAGGATACCTAAAAAACGATTTGCGTGTTAAATGCCCCATCACGTTTACTAACAATTATTATGGGCTGGCTTCGGTTTACTCTCAAAGCCAGGCCGATTACATCGATTTTCATATGTACTGGAACCACCCAAATTTTCCGAATGGCTGGTCGAACATCGATTTTACGCTGAACAACAAATCAATTTTGCTCAACCCCGAAGGTTCGACCATCAACAAAATGCCGCTCACGAAGGTTAAAAACATGCCGCATGTCCTGAGCGAGTACAATCATCCGTATCCATACATTTTTCAAACCGAAGCCCCGTCGCTGCTTTACGCATACGGCTCATTTTTCGATTTGGATGGAATAATGTGGCATGCCTATTACGATTACACGAACAATTTCAGCCAGCGTTTTCAAGACATGTTTTTCGATATTGCAATGCACCCCGTAATGATGACGCAGATGTTGCTTGCCCTGCCCTACCGGATGAAATACATTCAGAAAGCCCAGACTTTTATTGAAGGAAATTACCGTAAACAGGATGTTTTTAACAACACAAAAATTTACCAGGATAATGATGTTATCAATATTGACGATGTAAATTACGGAACTTCATTTTTAAAACACGGATTTCAACATGCTGATTTTGATGCCGAAAGAACGTTTTTAACGGGAACATTAACAAGTCCGGGAAAAGTTATAAAAACAGAAACCAGGGAATTAATGTGGGATGGCAACCTCGGATTTTTCACCATCGATAATCCTTACTGGCAGGGCGCTACCGGTTATCTTGGCGGAAAAACAATCGACCTGGGGAACATCACCATTTCAAATGTAACCACCACCGACAACCTGAATTTTGCATCAATTCAGCTAATTTCCCTCGATTCGTTACCCATTTCGCAATCAAAAAAAATGATTCTGCTTACCAGCGCCCGCCTCGAAAACCAGGGACTGAAATGGAACGACACGAAAACTTCCCTTGTCAGCGCCGGAGGAACCCGCGCTTTGTGCGAACCTGTGGAAGCGGTTATTACATTTAAATCATCCAGCGCCGATTCGCTTTCGGTTTATATGCTGAACCAAACCGGAAAACGGGCCGATTCTTTGCTGGTAAGCCAGTTGGGAGAATCTGCTAAATTCAACCTGAATAAAAATACGTTGTGGTACGAAATATCGAACCATGTAAAAAAACCGGTTACTTCTGGAAAAAAAACAGGAATAAATAAAAACATGATAAACATTTTCCCAAATCCGGGGAAGGAATACTCTGTCATCGAATTTTCGTTTCCTGAATTTGAACAGGCCGATTTCATCCTTTTTAATGCGTTCGGGCAAAACCTGATAAAAGAACCGGTAATTCTTGCCGGCAACCAGTTTCAGCAAAAGAAAGTGGATATTTCGAAATTGAACGATGGAATTTATTTCTGCGGCTTTCAATTTAAAAACGGAGAAAAAATCATTGAAAAACTTTTAATTTCAAAATAACGGGCAAATGAAAAAATTATTCAGCATACTTGCGTTTTTACTATCATTAATCTACTGTATTTCAGCTCAAAATACGACAAAAACAACATTTGACGAAATTGTTTTTGAGGCAAAAGATAGGGAAATTGCTGAAGATATTTTCAGAAAATTTTCTTCTGATCAAAATACAGAAACAGGTGAATTGATGATTAAAGCGGGGAGTTGTTTTCTTGGGACTCCTTATGTGCCTCATACCCTTGAATTTGTGCCTGAACAATTGGTAATTAATTTACGTGAGTTCGACTGTACAACATTTGCCGAAAGTGTTTTGGCGCTTTCAAGGACCATAAAAAACACAAATCCATCTTTTGAACAGTTTGCAAAAGAGTTGCAGTTCATTCGTTATCACAAGGGAAAAATTAATGGCTATCCTTCACGGATTCATTATTTCAGCGACTGGATTTATGAAAATGACGCCAAAAAACTGGTAAAGGACGTTTCAAAAGAAATTGCTGAAACGCCTCACGTGAGATTGGTGAATTTCATGAGCACTCACCCCGAATCGTACTTTCAGTTAAGAGACTCTTCTTTCAATAATGAAATAGGAAATCAGGAATTGAGAATAAACATGAGAGAGATGTTTTTTATTCCGAAAGAAAAACTGGCCGAAAAGGAGTATCTGCTAAAAGATGGCGATATTGCCGGAATTACAACAAAGATTGAAGGCCTGGATATTTCGCATGTTGTAATTTTACAGCGGGTTGGCGAAAGGATTCATATTCTTCATGCTTCACAAACTGCCAATAAAGTTATTCTTTCGGAAGAAACACTGGAGGAATATCTGAAAAGCAGCAAATCGGCAACGGGAATCATGGTTGCACGGCCGTTGTGAAAACATAATTATAACTGAACATTTTTTCTTTTATACTGTTTAACAGAACTAAAACTAAATCATTAATTTAGCATTTTAACACTTAATTTTTTTTACCATGAGAAAAAGTATTTTGAAATTAATTTTTATTGCAGCTTTTGCTGTTTTTGCAATAACGGGTTCAAACGCACAGGAGTTAGGTATTCGTTTTGGCGGAACAAACAGTCATGGCGGAGTTGCCGTTGACGGGGTTTTTGGAGTTGGCCAGTTCAGCCGCATACATGCCAATTTTGGTGTTTACAAGGGAGGAGTTGGAATCGATGCGCTTTGGGATTTCCTGTATAAACCACTGAGCGCTGAAGCTTTCAACTGGTATTTAGGCGTTGGTCCTTCAACCTATATAGGCAACGATTTCTGGTTAGGAGTATCGGGTGAAATTGGGCTTGAATATCGCTTTCACGGAGCACCGGTTGCATTAGGTTTCGATTGGAGACCAACATTCTGGGTACTTAAAGAAACCAGTTTCGGCGCCGGTTCATTTGGGCTAAATGTGCGTTACGTTTTTGGCAAGTAATCTTTGCAAACGATATTTAAAAGCGCCAACCCGGCGCTTTTTTATGCAGCTGAACGAACAGCATCACTTTACCCCAACCCACCATTCCGAAAAAGACTGGGCCATGTCATTCAAATTCACCAATTCTCCAATCATTGGTGTAATCATAGGCTGATTAACCGATTTATTAAATTCTGTAATTGCTTTTAAAGGTGCATCCCAACTATGGTTTGCCAGTGCAAACTTTGAATTATGCACTGGAAACAGCCGTTTAGCGCGTAAATCTTTCGCCGCCTGTAAAACCTCGCCGGGCATCACGTGAATATATTTCCAGCTTGTATTAAATTGTCCGTTTTCGAGTATAGCCAAATCGAAACCACCGTATTTTTTGCCTATTCCGGCAAAGTGTTCGTCATATCCGCCATCACCACCTATAAAAATCCTTGTTGTTGGGGTATGCAACACAAACGATACCCAGAGCGACTGGTTTGCTTTTGGCCCGCGGCCCGAGAAATGCCGGGCCGGAGTAACTTCAACTTCAAACTCATTTTCAAGCGTTACCTGCTCGTACCAGTCGCGCTCGATAATTTTTTGCGAATCGTAACCCC